>DATGMS010000162.1:0-4343 GCA_035307285.1 Cyclobacteriaceae bacterium | reverse complement strand
TCGCGTGAGACTTTCCTTTTTCTTCTCTCGCCAAGACCCAAAGCCGAAAAGGGCTTAAGGATTAACGAATAACGCCTCCTTTTTTTCTCTTTGCGACCCTGCGCCTTCGTGTGAGACCTTCCTTTTTCTTCTCTCGCCAAGGCGCCAAGCCGCAAAGGGCTTAAGGATCAACGGATAACGTCTGCTTTTTCTTTGCGCCCCTGCGCCTTCGTGTGAGACTTTACTTTTTATTCTCTCGCCAAGACGCCAAGCCACAAAGGGCTTAAGGATCAAAGAGAATAACGCCTCCTTTTGTTCTTTGCGCCCCTGCGTCTTCGCGTGAGACTTTCCTTTTTCTTCTCTCGCCAAGGCGCCAAGCCGCAAAGGGTTGAAGGATCAACGAATAACGCCTGCTTTTTTCTTTGTGCCCCTGCGCCTTTGCGTGAGACCTTACTTTTTCTTCTCTCGCCAAGATGCCAAGCTGCAAAGGACTTAAGGATCAACGGATAACGCCTCCTTTTTTTACTTTGCTCTCCTGCGCCTTCGCGTGAGACACTTCTTTGCTTCACCCCATAAAAAAGAAATACAGCAAAGCGGACAGGAAAAAAAGCAGCGTGGAAACAAATCGGATAAAGGTTTTCATTGCATACGATTTGAAGACAAAGCCTTCTTTATCAAGAGAGGACCTTCTTATTGATTTTTTTGTAAGGATAATTAGAAGGTTAGAAAAGGAAAAGAAATTGGGGCAGAGGACTCATTTATGGGATAAAACTCCGAAATACGGGTTTGATCCGTTATCGAATAAAAAACGAACGCCCGCTGAAAGCAGGCGTTGATTCCTTGGGAATTCATCATCATTACGCATCGATTTAATGCTCCCAAAATGGTGGCGGCTCGATTCCCAAAGATCTGAGGTAGACATAGCCCTGACCTCTGTGGTGGATTTCATTGTCGATAAAGTAAAAGAGGGAAGCGTAGATCTTGTTTTCATATTGGCCAAAAGCCACGTCCGTTTCCTGAAATCTCTCCGGCTTGATCTGCGGCCATAGCCGGTTGATTTTCTCGGTGACCTCATCCCATTTTTTGAGGATATCCTGTTTGGTTTTGATTCCGGCCTTCTCCATAGAGTGGTCCCATTCGCCACCAGCGCCCCAGTCCCCAGAGACAATACCCTGTATCCCGGGACCGGCAATATCGAGCAGTTCCTTAGTCATCTCGGCAAAGGGTCTCATCCCGCCTATGCTATAGGTAAAAAATTCTTCTTCGGGAAAAGCATCGATCACCCGGCGGGTCAATCCACGGTGTCCCTGCCAATGGGCCAACAGGTCCTCCTGTGACAGGATGGGCTGGGTGTTCTTTTTTTCATCGGTTGCCATTTGTTGATTTTCCATGATATTCCGTTTAATTTGTTGAATACCCAAATATCGCCGAAGGCAGTGACAGCCTTATGTCAACAGGTTTTGATTAAATAAAAAGGTTGGTGATTTTTTTGACCGACTACGGACAAATTCGTCCGATTAGAAGAGCCATTGATCATCAAATCGGCTTAGAAGCTAAAAGCAAGCGGTTATTTTGTGGTACGGAAGTGGAAAGTAAACTGTCATCCCGCAGATTACACAGATAGACGCAGAAGAGATTTGCTTAATGACGGATCTGGTCAGGTGGTTATAACAGTTGCTAAAATCATGTATTATTTTGAGTGGTTTTCACCTTGAATAAAAAGAAATGCTATACCACTACATCAAAATCGCCATCCGCAACCTTGCCCGTAACAAGGTTTTTACATTGATCAATATTCTGGGATTGGCTGTTGGGATGGGCGTATGCTTGTTGATCTATCAATATGTCTATTTCGAAAAGAGCTATGACAGTTTTCATAACGATGCGGATAATATTTACCGCCTGACCCAAACCATCTATCAAAATGGAGAAAACTTGGGAACGAGTGCCTTTACCACTTATGGACTTGGAACGGAAGGAAAGGAAAGTATACCAGCGATCCAAGATTATGTCAGGGTACATCACCTGGAGATGAGCTTGTTGGCAACTAATCCCGAGAAACAGGTGTCTCATCAGGAAAATGATCTCTGGTATGTGGATGCCAATTTTCTTAATTTTTTCCAGTTTCCCCTGAAGTATGGCAGCGGGGAGTTATCCTTCGGGAAAAGGCATAACATTGCTATCACGGAAGAAATTGCCATCAAATACTTCGGGGATAGCAATCCCATAGGAAAAAACCTTAGGTTCAGTGGCGGCGTTCTCAGCGGTGATTTTATTGTAAGTGCTGTGCTGAACTCCCTGCCTGAAAACAGTCACATGCAGTTCGGTTTTCTACTCCCACTTTCCTCCCTTCTTGAAAACTATGGACAGTACAAGAGCGACGATGGCTGGGATTGGGACACTTTTGTTACTTATATTAATGTACAGGAAGGCACAGAACCTGAAGAAATTTCTAAAAAGCTTGATGAAGTAATTCTAAGATATAAAGGAGAAGAACTAAACCACGCCAAAAGAAAATGGGCGGCAGGACTCCAGGCCATAGCAGATGTCCACTTAACTTCCGATTTCCAACGGCAGTTTGAGAAAAACAAAGGCAGTATGCAGAATGTACACTTCTTTTCTCTCGTCGCTATATTCATCCTCCTGATGGCATGGGTAAATTACATCAACCTTTCCACTGCACAGGCCATCGGCAGGGCAAAAGCAGTAAGCGTTCGCAAATCCATCGGTGCATTAAAGAGACAGCTGGTCAGCCAATTTTTGACGGAAGCCGCATTGATCAATTTAACAGCAGGTCTTCTGGCGTTGGGGCTGGCGTTGATTATGTTACCCATCCTTAACCAGGTCGTGGGAAAGAATATTGATTTTACTTTAATCTATGAGTGGAGATTCCTGGGATGGTTCGCATTCATTGTTCTCTTGGGTACTCTTCTTGCCGGTATGTATCCTGCATTTGTAATGTCTTCCTATAAGCCCTTGTCTCTGATAAGACCTGAAAAGCCCCGGCATAGAGAAAGCTTTAGCCTGCGAAAAGGGCTGATCGTTTTTCAATTTGTCATGTCCACTGTCATGATGATGGGGACTTATCTAATCTATCAGCAATTAAGTTTTATGAAGAACCAGAACCTGGGCATGGATATCGAAAAGATCCTTGTCATTGATGGCCCACGGTTAATCATAGAATCCGCGATTAAAAAAGGGGAATCTTTGGAATCCAGCTATTCGGCTTTTAAAAATGAGGTGACTGCCCAAAACAGTATTTCAGGAGTAACAGCTTCAAGTAGCATTCCCGGGCAGGGCTATTTCTATCGGGAAGATGTGCTTAAATCAGGGATGCCACCCGAATCTGCGCTATCCGCAAACTTGGTGCTGGCGGATAAGGATTTTTTCGACACCTACGGACTGGAAGTACTCGCTCAAACAGAAATTCCCGATAAGCTACCGGATTGGACCTACACCTTTGTCAATGAAGAGGCTTTGGAAGCTTTAGCATTGGGTACACCGGAAGAGGCCATTGGTCAGGAACTGGAATTGTTAAGCTATAAATTTAAAGTCTTAGGCGTAGTAAAGAACTTCCACTGGAACTCGCTAAAAGATAGCCACAGCCCTACCCTCTTTCTGTTGGACAATGCCTACGGGGTATATTTTTCCGTGAAAACTGACTTATCCAACCCCCAAAAAACCATAGCCCAAATTGAGTCCGCTTATAAAAATGTCTTCCCTGGAGATCCATTCCATTACTTTTTCCTCGATGAGGACTTCAACAACCAATACAAAGCCGATCTTCAGTTCCAAAATCTCTTTGCAACATTTTCCCTGCTTGCCATATTTATTGCTTGTATGGGATTATTTGCGCTGGTGTCATTTTCTGCCACTCTGAAAACAAAGGAAATCGGGGTCCGGAAAGTGCTGGGTGCAAGCGTGGCGAATCTTATGCTGCTGCTTTCCAAGGAGTATTTTCTCTTACTGGTCATCGCATTGGTACTGGCTATCCCCGTGGTGGTATGGGGCGCAGGATTATGGTTAGAAAATTATGCCTATAGAATAGACGTGGGCTTGGATTTAATAGTAATCCCCGGCATGTGTCTTCTGATGATCGCACTATTTACCGTGAGCTACCGGACCTACACCGCAGCAAATACCAATCCGGTGGATTCGCTAAAGTCGGAATGATGAAAATTTAATGCTGTCCCTGGGATGGAATAATAAGCATTTGATCACGATCGGATTCTGTTTCTTAAGCGGTTGCTAATTTGATTAGAAAAACATAATTATGTTAGCTGTCACCGGAGCGAACTCTGACTCTGCGTTTGTCCACAGTAATGAGTGCGCTTTGTTTCAGTTCTTTCTGGTATTTCTGCAAG
>DATGMS010000161.1:0-3178 GCA_035307285.1 Cyclobacteriaceae bacterium | reverse complement strand
CTGGAAATGGGCCGCTTTCACCATATTTTACACCACCGCCCTGGCCTGGCTGGTAGCCTTTGCCGTATATCAAATCGGCAGCCTGTTTGTATAATATGAATTTTATTAAAGCCAAAAAGACAAGACTATGATACAGGACATACTTACCTATTTGACCGTTACAGCCGCCATTGCCTACACCCTGTACAGTTTTTGGCGTGTACTTTTCAGCTCTAAGGCAGGCAGCGCATGCAGCAGCGGATGCAGTTCCTGCGGCAACAGCAAGAGCGACATCTTTAAGGCACTGGAGTCAAGACAAAAGGGTCCCTCCCAAGCCTTCGGGCAAATCAAAGCAAAAGCCTAGAGTGTCTATGTACTGCAGCGAAGTGCTCATTTGGAGGCAAGCGAACTACAATATCGGCAGCACGACCGTTCGCAAAGCCGACATCTTTGGTTTTAGGGAAGACAGCAACCAAAGCGTTTTCGGAACCGAAGAATTTTAAAAATCACACCCAAATTATAAAGGGGAGCCGACCGGCTCCCCTTTATCAATCAAATAGGATTTCATTCAACGAAAAGCAAAAAACATCTACCATTTCACAAATCTTGCAGACCTGATAGTGCCGTCAACAGACTCAATCTTGAGCAAGTATACACCGCTTCTCAGTCCAGAAAGACTGATTCTCTCCTGGTGCGAATAGTTATTGATAACCTTTACCAACCTGCCGTCGAGAGCTAAAAGAGTCACCCTTTTAGCTCTTGCAGTAAGTTCGCTTATACTGATATAATCACGGGCAGGATTGGGATATACTTTAGCTCCCTGGGTTGCTTGGGGCGTCTTAAGCGTAGTCGGCACCTGACAAGGCACAGTTTTAACGGCAATTTTACCATCCATCGTACCATCCTGTTCAAAACAAGTAGAAGAGGTAATACCAGTTATATCAACCGACTGTGGATTTCCATTATTACTAAAAAGCACATTTACTTCAGTAAGCGCTTCGTCAAACGTATAGGAATACCAACCACCAGCCTCTTCAGTCATTACCGCGCCGGGCCATCCATTAAAAATATTGACACCAGTTCCAGTCCACGCCCAAAGGTTTACACCTGCAGCACCCCAAGTTGCAGGTTTTAAAAAGGACACCTTTATGCCAGCAGGGGCCTCGGGTTCTTCAGTAATGTAGGTATGAGTAGCTACCTGAGAATAAATGCCATTGTCATCAATCACCACCGCTTTAAGAATCGTGTTGTTATCCGTGATACTAATTTGTGCGCCCGAAGCAATAGACGGAGAATTCACTGTAGGTGCAGTTCCATCAAGTGTATAGCGTATTTGCAAAGGCGTGTGTTCACCTGCAGCGGTTAAAGTAACAGAAGTGCCCCCCAAGTAAGTCCCCCCAGCCGGAGAAACAGACAAGGTAGGTCGCACAACAATATCACCAGCTGCTGCGCCTATTCTGGCAAAAGGAACGGTAAACATATCCACGTCCTCTTTTTCTTTAGAAGTGGACTCATCGGGACCGTAAGCAACAGAAGCATTGTCAATGGTAGCAGGGTCAAACGGCAATGAATTGACACCAGATTGCCCAAAAGTTGAAACCAACATAACACCAATACCCGTTGACTCTAAATAGGCCACATCAATGCCCAGTGCACTCAAAGGAATTTTCATTTCATAAACCGTGTTCATGCTTACATCATGTCCCAGCGCAATAAAATCCACGTACGCTGATTCTACCGCCAAATCATCCGTCACGTAACCAGAGTGCTGATCTTTATTAATGCCAAAGATCTGCGAAGGCACGCAATAATCGCCCCATTGGTATTCAACGCCTGCAGCTGCAAACGAAAGAATGTTGGAAGTTTCATAATCGAAACTACCGGAGATTGGATCCGGAGAAAAAACAGCTGGTTGTCCCACACCCGGTTTTGACGAAAACATCAAAAGCTTGTCGACATTCTCATTAGAAAACACATTAAATATTCCCCATACATGAGCGTCAGGTTCACCCATAACCGTTTTTCCGGCCAAAATGCCATCCGTACCAGTTCCCCTATCGATATCGAAAGCCAATTGAAAGGGAATATCGCCATTCCAGGGCTTACCGTTATCACTATGGGGAAAATCCTGGCCGGGAGAGGCAATGTCAGAGACATTGGTAATTTGCCACAGCAGATACAAATTGGCATCATCCCATGTAGCATAAAGTTGGTAAAGATCATAAACCGGGCCCTCATGAGGCCCTCTAAAAGCCCGTGCGTCATCGTTGGCCACACCTTGAACAATAAGCATGTCCGCATTCCATTCCGAAGGGTTGCCATCAATGACGACAGGAGAAGTCGACTTTTTTCCAAGGGTTGGATTCGTTTTATAGTAGCTCGAAGGGCCTTCTTGAGCATGAAGCGTGATGATGGCAGTAGATATAATAAAGGCGACCAGCCATTTTTTAACGAATAAAGATTGTTTCATATCCCAGTTAATTAATAAAATAGACCGCCACCCTGAAAACAAACAGGAGCGACGGCCGTATTTATGAATGGACTTATTTCTTCAGTAGTTTCTCAACGGTAGTATTTCCGCCAACATCTTCTATTATTACAAAATAAATTCCAGGCGGCAGGTGTGAAATATCGATGGTTTGATTTTCTTCAAGAATGCTATTCGACTGAACAATGCTTCCATTGATATTGGCAATGGCTACTGATCCTCCCGCTTGAACAGAAGTAATGAAAATACTTCCGGTAGCAGGATTGGGAGAAATACCGGGAACAGCATTCGTTTCCTTGCCGGCAGTAACAAACGTGGAAATCTGAGGGCAATCAACAACATTTGGAGCCATCTTATGACCATTAAAGGCATAGCAGGTTGAGGCTGTTACATTAATAATATCGTCGGTTTGTTGACTACCAAGCCCATTAGTAAAGATGACATTCACAGAGGTGACGCTTTCATCAAACTGATATGTAAACCAGTTGTCTGCCTCTTCCGTTGCAGGAATCCCAGGCCAAGCGCCCAAAATGGGTTCGTCATTTACCCAAGCATAAATATTCACAGTCTCCCAGTTGGGTGTATTATTAAACTGCACTTTAATAGGGCCATAAGGGTCAACCGGATCAACCGGATCAACAGGGTCTACAGAACCTCCTTTTGTCCATACTGCATAATCAGGACCAGAGGTTTGCAGCTCATAATCGGCAG
>DATGMS010000160.1:0-4485 GCA_035307285.1 Cyclobacteriaceae bacterium | reverse complement strand
CCAGGGGGATACGTGTACTTTACCAGAGGCATTATGGCCCACTTCAACAATGAGGCTGAATTTGCCGGGGTTTTGGGACATGAGATAGGACATATAACCGCAAGGCATTCTGTGGCACAGCAGAGAAATAATCTGTTGAGCCAGCTCGGAATGATTGCAGGCGTTGTCTTCGTGCCGGAATTCGCTCAGTTTGCCCAAGAGGCATCCGAGGGCTTAAACCTGATGCTGCTGAAGTTTGGCCGTGATGCGGAAAGCCAGTCGGATGAGCTAGGGGTGGAATATTCCTCAAAGATTGGATATGACGCCAAGGAAATGGCCGGTTTTTTCAACACTTTGGAAAGAAATCAGGTAGCAAGCGGGGCCGGGGATCTGCCGGAATTTCTTTCTACCCATCCCTCTCCTGCAGGAAGAGAGGCGAACGTGGGTCAATTGGCCGAGGAATGGCAAAGAAAATTAAATCTTGCAAATGCTAAAGTGAACCGGAATAATTATTTGAAGATGTTGGATGGGATGGTGTATGGGGAAGATCCTAAGCAGGGTTTTGTGGAAGATCAGGTTTTTTATCATCCGGAACTGAAATTCCAATTCCCGATCCCTTCAGCCTGGTCTTATCAGAATTCCCCCCAGCAGTTTCAAATGGCAGAGAAGGAAGGAAAGGCCATGATGACACTAACCCTCGTGGAAGGAACTTCATTGCAGGAGGCTTCCAGTTCTGTTTTGAAGAATTATTCCCTAGAATTGATAGATGCCGAGGAGGTCACCGTCAACGGGTTAAAAGCGATTAAAATGGAGGCTGGCCAGCAACAACAGGAGACCATCATCAAGACTTTGTCCTATATAATACAGCATGGAGTAAATTTTTATAACCTAATGGGGATTACCCATACTGATAGTTATAACGGTTTTGAACCTGCCTTTTTGGGTAGCATGAACGGTTTCAAAGAATTAAAAGATGCTGATAAATTGAACAGGAAGCCGGAAAGAATCCGCTTAAAAACAGTTTCATCAGATAGCAGTCTACAACAGGCATTAACAGGTTTTAATGTTCCTAAGGATCGGATGGAGGAGGTTTCACTGATTAATGGGATGTCCCTGACTGATAAAGTAAGCCAAGGTACAATCATAAAGGTAATAGGGAACTAGAACATCACAGAGCAATCTAACTTTAAACTTGGTAGAGGGAGCGTCCGAACACGTTCCCTGAATAGCTTCGTATCGGATATCAATATTAATACAGTTTTAATGATCGCAGACTGCTCTAATCTATAACCTTAATTTTCTAAAATAAGTCTGATAAACATTCCCCGCAAAGAACTTTGCAAACTTGGAAACAGCCTTTAATCCCTGCACCTTGGATGGAGCGCCGACTGCCTTAATAGTTTTCAACTGGTTCATGAAATCAGGAATTTCAATATGTAATTTTCCTTTCCCCAAAAGCTTATTGATGCTCGAATCACCTTCATAGAGGTTGATAAATAGCGTAGTGGTGTCTTTCCAGACATCTACACCTCTGTCATTGTGTACATCTTTAAATCCTTCAAAATAGTACCGCTTGCCTTCTTGGCTGATCAGCTGCGCACTGTACTGCATTTTCTTCCTTTCCGGCTCACTTGGATCTACTATAAATAAATTAAAAACTCCCTGAAAAGCAGAAAACGGAGCAGTAGATAACGCAGGTATTTTCATAGTGCCGATCATTCCAGCTTCATGGATATTGATATTGATCAGCGAATCCACATCTTCCGACTGGATGGTGAGCGTGAATTCGAAAGGTGAATTTTCCTCCTTTCCTATAGCGTAGGCTTTGTCATAATCTGTAAGTTCGCTGAGGGAGATATATCCTTTCATGGTTTCTGTAAACTGTATTCCGGTGGGGTCCACGGTATAAAGGTCAGGTTCATCTTCAAAAGAATCAAAGGTGTAATGAAGTGCACGGCCCATCTCTTCGGCGATTACCTTACAGCTCCTCTCTGCTAGGGCGCTGATGGTCAACAATGGATTGGTCCCGATGGGTCGGGGAATGACGGCTCCATCCATTACATACAATCCGGGATGGAGTTCAGTACCTTCTTTATCGGCAAACGCCTGCCCTTTATGATCCACCACCCCAAGCGACGCATTGTCACCCATAGGACAGCCGCCTAAGGGGTGGACGGTGACCAGGTCATAATTCAACATCTTGTTCCAGGTGGGGTTGGGCACGATGTTGCCCCCCAATGCGGTAGTAGCACTGGCTAATTCACCGCTTACCTTTTTAAATATGTTCTGTCTTCCCACATCTTTCCAATGGATGTTCAATCGATCGTCTTTGAGCTCCATTTCACCGTTTCCATCATCGTGACACATGACGAGGTAGATCTGCGTATGGTCCACGGCTCCATGAAAAGGCCCCCTTACTAAGCTCTTTACCTCCCTCCATTTCTCCTGAAAGTAATCCTTAAATCCCCGGTCAGAATCTTTGCCCAAAATTCTGGAAAAGGTGACTAAGGAACCTGCCAATATTGATCGGATGGGGCCTGGTACTGTGCCTTCTTCCAATGTTAATCCGTCTTCGAGATTTTTTCGGTTTCTCATATCAATCACGCCTGTGATACAGGGGCCTACTTTGGCAATCTCTCCGTCGCTTCTATCACCCAACCCGATTCCATGAATAGGAACGTCGTTGTTATACCCGAATCCCAGCACATCTCCATTCCCGGTAAATCTTTTGCCTATCATGGGAGAGAGAGACAGTCCCCTTTGTGCTGAGCGAAGCAAGATCTCCGTACTACCCAGTGATCCTGCGCCTAAAATGACTCTTTCAGCTTGTATAAACATAGGAGGGGCATCGAAGTTCTCCCTTCCTGTATTGAGTGGCTGAAAAAATACCTGCCATAGTCCATTGCTTCTCTCCAAGTAGAGAACTTTGATATTCGTAAAAATACTAGCCCCGTGGTTTACGGCATCGGGTAGATAGTTCATCGCCGTAGTATTCTTGGCACCGCTGTTGCACCCGGTGACACAGTCCCCACAATTGATACATTTGGGTTGCTTGACCCCGACATGATTCTTCTCCTTGTCCTCAAAATTAACATTGATGTCCAGCAGGCGGAAATCCTCGGACATGAATTCGGCGGATATCCGCATGGCCTCGGTCTTTTTGAGAACAGGGTAGCCGTTTTTATTTTCAGGATAGGGATTAGGCTTCAACATCTCCCAAGCATGTTCAAGCCCTTCTTCAAAGGAAGCCCGATCGTTCCTTATAGCTTCAGGCCAACAAGGATCTTCCAACACTCTCGGATCTGGTTTAATAGATACGTTGGCGTTGACTAAGGAGGTTCCACCCAGTCCGCAGCCTTTAAAAACGCTGATCTCACTGCCTACCGTAAATTCATACAAGCCGTTCCCCCAGCCAGTTTCTTTTTTGCCTTTGTTAAACTGCATTTCCATTGCCGCCTCTTTTAAATTGCTGGGGAATTCTCCCGGCAAAAATTCTTTGCCCTTCTCCAGAAGACAGACATTCAATCCACAGCGTGCCATCCTGCTGGCAGCAATACTTCCCCCATACCCTGATCCGACAATGATCAAATCGTATTGCGGTTGCATTTCGATAAGCGGTTTTGAAAGCTTTTTCATGGGTTTATGGTTTAGAGTTTTCAATGGTGTTTTCATGTGGGGTTAGGTTGGAGCTTTTCCCTGCATTAAGTTCATTGACAGCATGTTTTGTATAAGGGATGACTATGGGACCTTCAATAAGTTGATAGTCTATAGGCCCTCCCTCAAATGTAGGATTCTCCTCGGAGCCGATATTTTTCCAGTTTTTAACCACCCTTTCCACCCCAATTGGGTAGATCTTGAGCCCATCTGCAGTCAGCTGGATTCGTAGGAAATTCTTATAGCCTTCCCATCTGAAGGAAGAAGATGCCTCCGTCATATGGCTGTTTAAAAGGGAAATGCTGATGAGCAGGTATAAGCCGAACAACATGCCGCTAATACCGCCCCCCACCACGATCATTTCCAAAGAAAAAAGGACGATCGGCCCGAAACTTTCCAAGTCCATATTCCAGTAGTTAAAATTCAATTGGGCGAACAGCCAGCATAGAACATAGAAGCTGACGATCTGCAGCAGGGCATGGGTTCCCCCGGCGAAATAATTCCACTTTCCTCTGCCTGATTTTGTATCAGTAAAAAAGAATATGCCCAAAAATAGGATCAGGTTTAAAGCAAGCACCCCCGGGTTGAACCGGACGTTGTCCCAGACATGGTTAGCCAAATCTTTCCATCCATGCTCTTCCCAGGCGAGGGTTCCAAGAGTTTCCAAAAAGCTGCCCCCGACTCTTGAGCCAACTTGGAGCAACCAGACCGTAAATAAATGATAAGCACCTAGAAAGAGCGCCATTTTTATACTGTAGATAGGGAACAGTAGATTCCTCCAAGTTAACCGTCGTGAAGCATCTTTGGGTGGAAATACGCTTTTTAGCTCTGCTGAAGACTCTTCTGAAGGCG
>DATGMS010000159.1:0-2182 GCA_035307285.1 Cyclobacteriaceae bacterium | reverse complement strand
CGGCCGCTACGGATGGCCCAAAAACCGAAGGCATTATAGGCCGAGGCTTGGAGCCAGAGACCGAGGTCTCCCTGTTGTAATAATTTTCTACAGGGTAAATAAGTAGTTTTGAGATTGATGCAGAATTATTCCAGAGGAGTTTTGTACTTTGATGGTCAGTTAAGAGCCCCGGCCCATATCCAAAAATCCCCGCTGATCATCTTGAAGTTTATAATCCTTAATTATTATTACCTTTGTTTATTAACCACGAATAAATGACGAATAGCCTCCCGCAACCACTACAGAACGATATTTTTAACATTACCCAAATCACCGCTGTCCCTTCCATCTTAAATATCATTTGTCAGACTACAGGAATGAGGTTTTCCGCAGTAGCACGGGTGACGGATACCCAATGGATTACCTGTCTGACGAAAGATGAGATCAATTTCGGACTAAAAACCGGCGATGAATTGGTCTTGGAAACAACGATCTGTAACGAAATCAGGCAACACGCCAAGCCTGTAATTATTGAAGAGGTAAGAAAAAGTACGGAATTCTGCAACCACCACACACCGGCTCAATACGGATTCCAAAGCTATATATCCTTCCCTATCTTTAGAAAAAACGGTGATTTTTTTGGAACCCTTTGCGCCATTGATCCGGAACCGGCCAAGCTGGATACCAAGGAAGTTCGGGATATGTTTGAATTGTACACCCAGTTGATTTCCTTCCATTTAGATGCCATTGAAGAAGTAAATGAATTGACTCAAAACCTTCAAGAACAAAAGCAGATCGGCAAATTAAGGGATACGTTTATCGCTATTTTGGGCCACGATTTGAGAAGCCCTATAGGTAACACATCGATGTGTGCGGATATGCTTCTAGACATGGAACTTCCGGCGACGGCCAACCGCCTGGCAAGTCTCGTCAAATCCACCTCCCAGCGAATGCAGGGGCTGATTGATAATATGTTGGACTTTGCTAAAGGACACCTGGGCGAAGGGATTATATTGGAGCTTTCGCCTGATAAACAAGCCTTAAGGGAAATATTGCTTCAGGTTTCCCACGAATTTAAGATGGGGAACGGTGACCGGGAAATTGTAACGGAAATTGATTTAAGGGATGATTTTGAATGCGACATCAACAGAGTCAGCCAAGTCTATTCTAACTTGTTGGCAAACGCCATCAATCACGGTGCTTCAGACAAGCCGATCAAGACAAAGGTTATTGCCGAAAATGGAATATTTAGTTTATCGGTATCCAATTCAGGCGATAAAATCCCAAAAGAGAAAATAGCGAATCTGTTCAAACCGTTTTTCTCCACCAATGCAGCCAGCAACAGATCGGGGTTGGGTCTCGGTCTGCATATTTCATCAGAGATCGCGAAAGCCCATGGCGGAGAGATGAAAGTCATTTCTAATGGAGAAAGGACGACGTTTGCTTTCGAAATGCCGATATAGCCGCTCGCTGAGATGAATATCACACGAAATTGGGACCGGCTGCGAAATACATCATCGTTTCAAACAGCATTAGCGGAGGTTCATCTGTTCAAATCTGAATACCGCCAATTCCCAGCCCTTTTTATAACTGTCGACTAACTTTGAACCTGGATTTGTTTTGAATTTCCACATTTTCTTCATGATTAATAAAAAACCAACCCATAAATCTAATTACTGTAGTTTTTTTATTCATGTTAAAGATATTTAATGAAAGTCAAGAAATGTGAAAAGGAGAGGTGATCCACCTTCATTAATTGGGAGCGGAAGTTGGCACCTTTAGGAGGAGGTATATCGACGCTTGTGATTACCTCAGCTCCTATGCATGTTTACCCGTTACCTTCTTTGACAGCAACACAAACTTCTCCACAACAAAACCAATAACTAATCCGGCGATACCACAAGCCGTCGCCTTGACAAACCAAGCCAATGCGGGTGTTTCAGCTAGGGCAAGTTCTAATTCATGCAGTAAATGAGCGGTAAATGGGATGCCATGCGCAATGATTTCGGCACCTACCCAAAGCATGGCTGCCGTGCCCACATAACCTAGGATACGCAAGAAATGGGGCATAAATTTCACTATTCCACGACCAAATTTTTGGGTGGCGGAATGAAATTTCTCCTGAGCCAGGTGTACCCCGATATCGTCCATTTTAACAATTAAACCAACGAACCCGTATACGGCGAGCGTAATAAAAATAGCA
>DATGMS010000158.1:0-5140 GCA_035307285.1 Cyclobacteriaceae bacterium | reverse complement strand
GATTCAGATAAGATAAGAACAGGCTGACTCGATTATCTCCATTTCCTCGCCATATTCTACATGAAATACCTAGGTTTTTTGTTGTCCCTTTGCATTGCTGTAGCATTGGCTATCGGCCTTTCCCTGCAAATGGGCCAAGTGCCTCCCTTGATAGGGCTTCTGGACCCCTATCGTGGCCTTTGGCAGAACGCCTATAGTGAGGATGATCTTGCAAAAGAAAATGTGCCTGTTTCTGGGCTTTTAGCTCCGGTCGAGATTCTCTACGATGAAAATCTCATCCCACATATTTTTGCAGAAAACCTTTCAGATCTGTACCGGTCCCAGGGGTACGTAACGGCCCAACACCGTCTATGGCAAATGGAATTCCAGACCCTTGCAGCAGCCGGTAGGTTATCGGAAATTGTCGGGAAACAGGCTCTGGAATTTGACAGGATGCAAAGAAGAAAAGGCTTGGGCTATGGCGCGGAAAAGGGTCTGGCTTTCCTTGAAACAGAGGATCCTGAAAGCCTTAAGTTAATGGCTTCTTTTGCGGAGGGGGTGAATCAATATATTGCTTCATTGACGCCTGCACAACTGCCCATAGAATATAAACTGCTAAACTATAGACCTGAACCTTGGACTGTTTACAAGACGGTCTTGCTGTTGAAATATATGGCCGATATGCTGGTGGGGGACAAGGACTTGGAATTTACAAACCTCCGGCAAGTGATCGGCCGCGAATCGATGGCGAAACTTTTCCCGGATTTTCCCTATGAAAATGACCCTATTATTGAATCGACCAAAGCTTGGGATTTCACTCCTCTGACCGTACAACAACCAGCAACTGATGATTATCCAGATTCCACCCTGCACATTGATGCCCTGCCCTCTCCCGAACCCGGGATAGGATCAAACAATTGGGCGGTCTCGGGGTCAAAAACCCAAAGTGGGAATCCCATTTTAGCCAATGATCCGCACTTAAGTTTGAATATGCCCTCCTTATGGTACGTCATGCAATTGACTACGCCGGAACATTCTGTTAAAGGGGCCACACTCCCTGGCGCATTGGGAGTGATTAGTGGATTTAATGAAGCCATCGCTTGGGGGGTCACCAATGCCACACGTGATCTTCGGGACTGGTACGCCATATCCTTCAGGGATAGAACAAGGTCGGAATATCGGTACGACAACCAATGGATCCCTAGCAGCCAAAGAATAGAGGAGATTAAAATAAAAAACGGGATGCCTTTTAAGGATACGGTGATCTATACCCATCATGGACCGGTTGTCTATGATGAAAGCTTCCGTTCCAATGGCCAAAAAATTAATTTTTCGTTAAAGTGGACAGCACACGACGGTTCTAATGAACAGAGAGCCTTTCTGGAAATGAACCAGGGCAAAAGTCACAATGACTTTTTATTAGCTTTAAACCATTACACCTCTCCAGCCCAAAATTTTGCCTTCGCTAGTAAAGCTGGGGATATCGCCATGAAAGTTCAGGGAAAATTCCCCCTCAAATGGAAAGAACAAGGTAAATATTTAATGGATGGCAGTGATCCAGCCTTCGAATGGCAGGGTTTTATTCCTTCTGAACATAATCCGTCCACATTGAATCCTAGCCGAGGATTTGTCAGCTCCGCTAACCAACATCCTGTTGACGCTTCCTATCCTTACTACGTTTTTGATCCTAGCTTTGAGCATTATAGAAATAGAAGATTGAACAGCCGATTGGCAGAGATGGACCAGATCACCGTTGAGGACATGAAAGCTCTTCAATTTGACAATTATCATCTACATGCAGCGGAGGCGCTTCCTATTCTGATAGTATATCTCCGCGCCGATGCGGATCTATCGTTATCCCGAGAAGAAGAAGAGTTACTTTTAGAACTCGAAAGCTGGGATTTTTACACTTCTCCAGATCAGCTGGCACCTCCTCTATTTGCTGAATGGTGGAAGTCTCTTGAAGAAGCGCTCTGGGGAAAATGGAAACAGGAGGGGAGACCTATCTTAACCCCCAACAGCTACCAAACCACCCAATTGCTCAAAGAGGATCCAAAAGACGAAATTTTTGACGATCCGGCCTCGCCTGAAAAAGAAACCGCTATTGATCGCGTCAGCGAAAGCTTTAAAGCGATGTCCAATCATATCCAGGAGTGGAGACTCGAAGAGGAAAATCTCACATGGGCAGCCTACAAGAAAACTTCTATACAGCATCTGGTGCCTAATTTTTCCGCGTTTGGCTTTTTCGATATCCACACCGGAGGGGGCAGGGGAATTCTCAATGCCACCTCGGAGCGGCATGGTGCAAGTTGGCGGATGGTGGTAGAAATGGGCGAAGAGATAGAGGCCTACGGAATCTACCCTGGTGGCCAATCGGGGAACCCCGGCAGCCGGTTTTATGGAAACTTTGTCCAGAGATGGGCGACCGGAGAATACCTGGTGTTGGATCTTCTAGAAAGAAAAGACGATAGCCGGGTATTGTTTACAACCACCTTAACACCTAATTGATGATGAGGTTCTTAATATTATTCTTTCTGTCGGGATTAGTAGCTTATTTCTTAGGGGCTTTTTTGCCCCATTGGGGATTAATGGTGGTCATTGCCGCGTTAGCTGGGTTGATTGGCGGGAGTGGTTGGTCGGCTTTTTTCTCGGCCGCCTTGGCAGTAGGGACCGTTTGGCTTCTGGTCCCCATCCTGATTAGCCTAAGAACGGGATCAGAGCTTCCGGAAAGAGTGGCCGGTGTGATGGGATTCGAACATAGCATGATCCTATTCGTTGCTACTTCATTGGTAGGCTTCTTGTTGGCAGGATTTAGTGCTTTGACAGGCAATCGTTTCAGACGCATTTTTATTCAAGATAAATAGCCTACTGACTTTTCTTTGAGAAGAATCAGATGAAGTGACAAGAGGGTAGATAGCGGGTAAACAGGTTGATTTGCCCGGATTTCGATATTCTTAATTGTCTGCATTTTCCTGAATTTAAGCGTAAAATGGGTTTCTAGCATTTTTTTTGAATAAAAAGGCGTAGGAGAGGAGTGATGGCATCTATCCTGTGTCTAAAGATGCCCTCTTTTCTTTCCCGTTATTTATTCATAACTTGAAACTTATCAAACGCATTTTTTTTAAAAGATTCGGCACATTGAATTATGGGAAAAACAATAATTGTTTCAAACAGACTACCCGTCAGCTTACGCATAAAACAAGGCAAGTTTGAGTTTAAGCCAAGTGCTGGGGGGCTGGCCACAGGATTGGGATCTATATATAAAGAGGGAGAAAATATATGGATTGGCTGGCCGGGCAACGATGTAGAAAACCAAGAACAGCGGACTGAAATAGTTGAAGAGCTACACGCGTTGAAAATGGCTCCTGTATTTTTGACTAAAAAGGATATTACCGAATTTTATGAAGGTTTCAGCAACGAGACCATATGGCCTGCTTTTCATTATTTTACCCAATATATCAATTACGATCAAACCCATTGGGACGCCTATGTAAGGGTCAACAAAAAGTTCTGTGATGCTATTTTGGACAAGGCCAATCCGGAAGATACCATTTGGGTGCATGACTATCAGCTTTTGCTCTTGCCAGGCATGCTGAGAGAACGGCTGCCCAATGCAACCATTGCTTTCTTTCAACATATTCCCTTTCCGTCCTATGAAATTATAAGGATGCTTCCTTGGAGAAGGGAGATATTGAGTGGTATGGTGGGGGCGGACTTGATCGGCTTTCATACCTATGATGATATGAGGCACTTTTTAAGTGCGGCAGGGCGGCTGTTGGGGATGCGTGATGAAAGTGGCTATATCCAGGCGGACAATAGGTTGATCAATGTGGATGCCTTTCCCATGGGGATTGACTATGACAAATTTGCGGAAGCCGCTAATAGCTCCAAGACGCAGGATTTTGTGAAGAAATTTAAACGGTTTTTAGGAGATCAGAAACTTCTGATTACGATTGACCGGCTGGATTACTCCAAAGGCATACCGCAGAGGATAAAGGTGTTTGACACATTATTGAGAAAAAATCCGGAATTTCACGGAAAGGTTTCCATGATTATGGTGGTGGTTCCCTCTAGGACCAAAGTGAAAAATTACATGGAGCTAAAGGAGGAGATCGACACTTTGGTAGGCAAGATCAATAGTGATTATTCGACCCTGAATTGGGTTCCCGTCCATTATTTTTATAGAAGTTTCCCTTTTGAAGAATTGAGCGCATTTTATAGCATGTCGGACATTGCATTGGTGACGCCCTTGCGGGACGGGATGAACCTGGTATGCAAGGAATATGTCGCCAGTAAAATTGACCAAGAGGGGGTATTGATTTTATCTGAAATGGCTGGAGCGAGCAAGGAACTTCAGGAAGCCATTTTAGTTAATCCGAATGACACGAATAGGATGGTAGAGGCCATCAAGGAGGCGCTCTCAATGAGTAAAAATGAGCAGGTTTCCCGAATTGCATCCATGCAGGAGAGTTTAAAGAAGTATGATATCTTCCAATGGGTAAAGGTGTTTATGGACAGGTTGGGAGATGTGAAGGAGAAGCAAAGGAAACTGCAGTCAAAAGGCATGGATAAAACCATTATTAAAGGTCTTAAAGAGCAGTTCAAAGCAGCAAAAACACCGATTTTATTTCTGGACTATGATGGAACTTTGGTTGGTTTTAAAGGCAGGCCCGAGGATGCTTCACCTGACGAAGAATTAAAGGACTTGATAAGCCAACTTACCCAGCAGGCCCAAGTTGTTATCATCAGCGGCCGTGATAGGGAAACGCTGGGGCATTGGTTCCAAAGGTTGGATGTGGATATGATCGCAGAACATGGGGTCTGGCTAAAGAATAATAAGTTAGGGAGTGAATGGCAGGCCTATGCCGACGTGGATGATAGTTGGAAGGAAGACATCCGGCAGGTAATGGAGTATTATGTATTGAGGACTCCGGGGGCGTTTATTGAAGAAAAGCACCACTCATTGGTGTGGCACTACAGAAAAGTGGAAAGCGG
This sequence comes from Cyclobacteriaceae bacterium, assembly GCA_035307285.1. Taxonomy (GTDB): domain Bacteria; phylum Bacteroidota; class Bacteroidia; order Cytophagales; family Cyclobacteriaceae; genus DATGMS01. The sequence continues at coordinate 166 of DATGMS010000158.1, read as the reverse complement.
ACTTGGAGACCTGCGGATGCGGGAGCTGTTCAGTCACTTGAAATACATGGCAAGCGGACACAATCTGCAGGTGCTGGAAGGCAACATGGTTTTGGAAATCAAACGGCCTGATATCAATAAAGGAAGAGCGGCTACTGCTTTTATGAAAGGGAAGGAATTTGATTTT
>DATGMS010000157.1:0-4376 GCA_035307285.1 Cyclobacteriaceae bacterium | reverse complement strand
ATATAGGGAATGGTATTCAAGAGAAAAAGCAACATGGGGAACATGGCGATCGTGAAATTGAAAGCTACTGCACTGGCTCTTTCGGTAAGGTGGTCCTTTTTGAGCTGGGCAATAAAAATCTTTCCGACACTGTACAGGTTTTGGTCTGGATTACCAAAATGTACAGAGCGGAGCTTTTTCGCCTTGTCATCTACCTTGTCTAAAAGACTGTTGATTTTTTTCTTCACCAGGGAAGCTTATTCAAAGTAAGGTTTCAATAAAGCTAGCAGATAGGCCGGAGGTCGGCAAGGCTGATGGGTGTTGGTTTTAAGAAAAGCCAACATTGTCTCCCCTAGGTTAATCAGTTCTCCAAGTTCATTGACTACTTCGTAGTTGAATTTGATCCTGACGCCTGGCATTTCCTTAATTGTAGTCCTTACTGTCAACAGTTCGTCATATTTGCCGGGTTTTAGGTACCTACTATGGCTTTCCAAAACCGGCATCATAATGCCTTCGTCTTCCATCTGCCGATAGGAAAAGCCGATGCTTCTCAACGCCTCAACCCGTCCCACCTCATAGTACATGGCGTAATTTCCGTAATAAACGTAACCCATCTGGTCAGTTTCTGCGTATCGGACCCTTATCTGGTTTTCTGCTACAAACATGGCTTAACTATTTAATAAATGCCGGCTGCGTTTAATGCGTTGCTGTATCTTCTGGCATTATTGATATGATCCCTGAGGTTGGTGGCAAAGGCATGATATCCGGAAAAATCGTCCTTTGCACAGAAGTAAATGTATTCATGCTGTTGGTAATTGAGAACAGCGTCCAATGCGGAAATCTCCGGAAGATTGATTGGTCCAGGAGGCAGGCCTAGGTTTTTGTAGGTATTATAGGGGCTGTCTATTTCTTTATGTACGTTCAGTACCCGCTTGATGCTGAAATCCCCCAAGGCGAAAACAAGGGTGGGGTCGGCCTGCAAGGGCATGTTGATGTTGAGCCGGTTGATGTACACGCCTGCTACTTTCGGACGCTCGTCGGCTTTTACCGTTTCAGCCTGTACAATTGATGCCAGCACAGTCACTTCCTTGGGTTCTAGGCCAAGCGCTTCGGCTTTGCTTTTTCTCTCCTCATTCCAGAACCGCTGATATTCTTTATACATCCTGTCAAACAATTCTGATGCAGAGGTGTTCCAATACACCTCATAAGTATTGGGGATGAACATTCCCATGATCGTCTGGTTATTGAAGCCGAACTTTTGTATGTAAACACTGTCGGTCAGGATAGCGTAAAAATCCTGGTCACTCATCTCTAGGTTTCTAGTAATTTTCTGTGCCAAATCCTCCTTCGTCCGGACATTGTTGAAGGTAAGGTTGATTGGAGCCTGTCGCCCAGAACGAAGTAGCCTTACCAGCTGGGGATTGGTCATCAGGGGTTGGATTTCATACCTTCCGGGTTTGATGTTGTCTTGATAACCCATCAGCTTTGCCACAAAGCTAAAGCTCACCATATCATTCACAATGCCGTTATGAAACAGGCTGTCGGAGACCTGCCTGAAGCCTGCACCCTTAGAGATTTCAAGGTAGGTGGATGATTCACCTTCGGCATGGACATTAGGCGTGAAGAACGATTGGTACAGGTAATAGGAGAAGGAAGTGACGAGTATGGAGGAGGTAATGATGAAGACGAGAAGATATTTTCTTTTCTGTTTGGTGATCATAATGAAAGGGTATCAGCACGAAGATGTTTGCAAAAATAGACAAATTAAGGCAAAAATTCATTTTCCTTTTGTCGTTGGTTATAGTAAAAGCTGGGGAAAAAGAGTAACTTTCCCCTGTTAACCTACCCAAAATAACGCTATACAATGATTGCCATAGGCATCTAACACTACCCACTCGTGTCTTGTATTTCCATGAACGCTTGTGTCGTGAAGTTAAACATGAACTTTGGCATCACTTCTGAACGTTCCCTAAACTGTAGCCGAGTCGACCAGCAACTGACAACGGCATGTTTAGGATCAACCGTAAAAAGAACAAGAAATGTCTGCAGAATTGATCAAAATCTACCCTGAAAATCCCCATCCCAAAAGAATACAGGAAGTGGTGGAAATTCTTCGCAATGGAGGTGTTATTATCTATCCCACCGATACAGTGTATGGCATGGGGTGTGATATCTCCAACCAAAAGGCCATAGAGCGGGTTTGCCTGATCAAAGGGGTCAAGCCACAAAAGCAAAATTTTTCCTTTATCTGCTATGACTTAAGCAATATCTCAGATTACACCCGCACGGTAAGTACGCCAGTGTTTAAACTGATGAAAAAGGCCCTTCCGGGACCTTTCACTTTTATTCTTAATGCCAACAACAATGTACCCAAGTTGTTAAACAACAAAAAGAAAACTGTGGGGATAAGGGTGCCGGATCATGCGATTCCGCGCACATTGGTCAAAGAACTGGGTCAGCCTATACTCACAACTTCTATCAAGGATGAGGATGATGTCATCGAATACAGCACTGACCCTGAATTGATTTATGAAAAATACAAGGAGCTGGTAGACGTGGTTATTGACGGGGGGTATGGAAACAATGTTGCTTCTACCATTGTAGATTGTACCGGAGATGATATCGAAATTGTGCGGCAAGGGCTCGGTGAGCTTGAAGATATTTTATAGTTTGAATGTTTTTAAAGAGTATGTTGAACAACAGGGAAGGCAATATGTCTGATGCAGCGAACTTGAACCAAAATACAGCCAGTGGCGGAAAGATCGTGGTGGATCTCTTTTATTTGCCTCCCATAGAATTCTTTGTAGCCATAGATGGTGTGGAAGAAATAGTAATTGAAAAGCATGACAACTATCAAAAACAAAGCTACAGAAATAGGACAGCCATACAATTGGCCAATCAGGTAAAGCATCTAAGCATCCCGGTGGCGGGGGGGAACAAGAAAAGGAAATATGTTGAAGTAGAAATGGATGACAGCCAATGTTGGAGAAATGTTCATCTCAGAGGAATCCAGAGTGCTTACGGCAAAGCCCCGTTCTTTGAGTATTTCTTTTCCGATTTCGAAGCAATATATCTGAAAGATCACACCACACTATATTCGTTCAATCTGGATTTACTGACACTTTGTCTTAGATGTTTGCGCCATACTGCCAAGTTGGTTGAGACCTCGTCTTATGAGGCAATTTCGGAAGAAATAGACCTAAGGGGGGTGATTAAGGCAAAGCAGTCTTACGAATACCGAAATATCTATAAGCCATTCCCTTATGCACAGATATTTGGCTTAAACTTTGCACCTAACCTGAGTATTCTAGATTTGCTGTTTTGTTCAGGACCCAACTCCAAAGATGTGATTGACCGTTCAAAAAAAGAATTGAACAATAATACAAAGGATTGCGTTTTTAAGACAAATTCGGTAACATTAGTAAATAATTGATTTTGAATTAATAGATAGAGAGGATATAAATGGAAGCAAAATTTTCAAACAGGGTTAAAGAGGTGATCTCTCTAAGTCGGGAAGAAGCATTGCGGTTGGGACATGATTATATCGGGACAGAACACCTCTTACTGGGGATGATACGTGAGGGAGAAGGTGTCGCCGTTTCCATCCTTAAGAAATTAGGAGTTCCGCTCGATGAGTTGCGAAATTCGGTAGAACGTGCCGTAAAGGGTACAGCCAGCCATAACGGCAAGAATCTCGCGAATATTCCGTTGACTAGACAGTCCGAAAAAGTACTTAAGATTACTTATTTAGAGGCCAAGATTTTCAAAAGCCAATTGATTGGTACAGAACATCTACTGCTTTCTATTCTGAGGGACGAAGACAATATTGCTACGCAGATTCTGCAGAAGTTTGAGACTTCCTATGATGCGGTTAAAGAAATATTGGAATTCCAGACTGATCAAACGCCGAGAGCGGGTGCGGAAGCTGATGATCCGGATGAAGATAGCTCAAAACTGTTCGGCTCTTCCTCTGGAAGCAGCAAAGGAGCTTCCGAGAAGTCCCGTACGCCGGTTTTGGACAATTTTGGTAGAGACCTTACCAAGATGGCCGAAGAGGATAAACTTGACCCCATCATTGGGCGTGAGAAAGAAATTGAGCGGGTAGCACAAATTCTCTCTCGAAGAAAGAAGAATAACCCCATTCTTATTGGAGAACCTGGAGTAGGTAAAACTGCCATTGCAGAAGGGCTGGCTCTTAGGATTATTCAAAAGAAAGTCTCTAGGGTGTTGTTCAACAAGCGCGTAGTGACTTTGGATCTTGCTTCTTTGGTGGCTGGTACCAAATACCGGGGACAGTTTGAGGAAAGAATGAAAGCGGTGATGAGTGAGCTGGAAAAATCGCCTAGTGTGATTTTGTTCATTGATGAACTGCATACCATTGTGGGCGCTGGCGGGGC
>DATGMS010000156.1:0-5837 GCA_035307285.1 Cyclobacteriaceae bacterium | reverse complement strand
CAGAATGTTCCAAAAAAATTATGAAACGGTATTCATATTAACTCCCGTTTTGTCTGATATTCAGATGAAGGATACCGTAGACAAGTTTGTAAACTTGTTAAAAGAAGAGGGGGCAGACGTTATCAACGTTGAAAATTGGGGTCTTAAAAAGATGGCATATGCTATCCAGAAGAAAAGCACCGGTTTTTATGTCATGATTGAATTCACTTCAGCACCTACTTTGATCAAAAAATTCGAACTTGAATTAAGGAGAGACGAGAAGGTATTGCGTTTTCTAACCACTGCATTGGACAAACATGCTATTGTCTATGCCGAAAGAAGAAGAAAAGGAGAATTTAACAAAAAAACAGAAGTTAAGGAGGAGCCAGCGAAATGACACTAAAAAACGAACCCATCAATAGAGGCGAAAACAGAAAAAAATACTGCCGCTTCAAAAAGCACGGTATCAAATATATTGATTACAAGGATCCAAACTTCTTATTGAAGTTTGTGAATGAGCAAGGAAAAATTCTTCCTAGAAGGTTGAGCGGCAATTCAGCCAAATTCCAAAGAAAAGTGGCCATTGCTATCAAAAAGGCAAGACTCTTGGCATTACTGCCCTACGTTACTGACGGACTGAAGTAATTGCGCCCTGTTCTAATCAACATCAATAAAATTCAACAACAATGGAAGTTATTTTAAAAACAGACATAAAAGGGCTTGGTTACAAAAATGACCTAGTTCCTGTAAAGGCTGGGTATGGCCGTAATTACCTTATCCCGCAGGGATATGCGGTACTGGCTACCAAGTCCAACAAAAGAATCCTTGAAGAAAACATCAAGCAGGCCGCCCACAAAGCGGAGAAAATAAAAACAGAAGCTGAAGCGATCGCTGCAAAAATCGAAACCCTTACTTTGGAAATCAAAGCTAAAATCGGGGAATCCGGTAAAATATTCGGTAAAGTGACTACACTTCAGATTTCTGATGCGTTGGCCAACCATGATGTTAATGTGGACAGAAAGAAAATCTCCATCAATACACCAGTAGTAGGTGCCGGCGAATATGAAGCGGAAGTAGATCTTCACAGAGAGGTGAAAACCAATGTTAAATTCGTAGTAGTTGCGGAATAAGCTATTGGATTGCCCTTTAGAAAAGCCAAGGACTTAGGTTCTTGGCTTTTTTTTGTTTTCAGCGCCAGAGAATATTCCAAAAAGGGTGAACAGTTTCCCCGCACACTTTAACTTTTAACCTACTATAATCTTTCGTATGGGTAAGATCGATGATCTATTCATTTTTTTTTCATTTGGGGAAAGTAGTTTATATTTGATTTACTTCTTTGCCTAGCAGAAGTGATCTAAACCCAAATTCCGATACCTATGAAAGAGCTTCTTGTGCTACCCCTACTTTTCTTGATATTCTCCCTTGACGGCAAAGGCCAAACCGAGCAGTGGAATAAATTGGAGCTATCCTTCGTTAGCGAAAAGACCTATGAAAACCCCTTATATGACCTCAACGAATTCTATGCAGTATTCACCTCTCCCACGGGGAGAACAAACAAAATCAACGGCTTTTGGGACGGGGAACAAACCTTCAGAATAAGATTTTCCCCAGATGAGTTGGGCACCTGGACCTTCCACACCAGCAGCTCAGATAAGGGACTGGATCAGCAAACTGGCAACTTCGAATGCGTCCCTTCCAGCAACTCCCTCCTGATTTATCAGAAAGGAGCCATTCAAAGAAGTAAAGGAGATTACCACCTTAGCTATTCAGACGGCACGCCATTCTTTTTTACCGCCTGCACTGCCTGGAACGGCGCATTGAAATCCACGGAGGAAGAATGGGAACAATATCTTAGCCATAGAGCCGAAAATAACTACAACGTTATCCAATTTGTCACCACCCAATGGAGGGGCGGATCAAGCGATCAATACGGAGAAGTAGCTTATACCGGAAGTGGGAAAATCTCTGTAAATACCGAATTTTTTAAGCGGATGGATGAGAAAGTGAACCGTATCAATGCCCACGGTCTGGTGGCCGCGCCAGTATTGTTGTGGGCTTTACCGGTCGGTCCTGGAAAAGAAATAAGTCCAGGCTATACCTTGCCGGATGCGGAAGCCATATTGTTGGCCAAATATATGGTAGCCCGCTACGGGAGCAACCATGTGATCTGGTTTTTGGGAGGTGATGGCCAATATACCGATATATTTGAGCAAAGATGGAAGACGATAGGAAGAGGCGTTTTCGGAGAGATGCAACATCCTGGAGTGGTAGCTCAGCATCCTAGAGGAAGTTCTTGGATCGGAGGCATCTATAAAGACGAGCCTTGGCTGGATATCGTCGGTTACCAGTCCAGTCACAACAACGAACAAGGGGTGGTGGATTGGATTAACAAAGGGCCTATGGCGCATCAATGGGACAAACTTCCTCCCAGACCCTTAATCAATCTGGAGCCCAACTATGAAGAAATTGGATTTAGGATCACTGCCGAGGACGTACGAAACGCTTCCTACTGGAGCATATTTGCCACTCCCCTAGCGGGCATCACTTACGGAGCCAACGGCATCTGGCCATGGATTCAAAAGGAGGGCGACCTTGTGGAAAACCACGGAAATCCCGGTGGAGAAGGCCCCACCCCCTGGCACGAAAGCATCGACTTTCCCGGCAGCATGCAGATCGGCTATCTTTCGGGCTTTGTCCAGCAGTTCGATTGGTGGAAGCTTAAGCCTGCGCCTGAATTGTTGGTAGAACAACCCGGCAATGAGGTCTTCAATCATTTTGTTCCTGTGGTCACCAATAATGATTACACAACGCTACTGGCATACACTCCCATTCAACAGGAAATCAAGATCCGAAACCCCCGGTTGTTAAAATACACGGCTCAATGGTTCGATCCCATTAACAACCACTACCTAAATGCAGAACTTGAATCCGGTATGGGATGGATTGCCGCTACGCCTCCTTCAACACAGGATTATGTGCTTATTCTGAAGGAAAGTTCTAATTGATGGTGAGGGACTATTGTGTAATTGGATCATTTGGGCCCTTCCCGGTCTTTGCTCTGGCCTTTCTTGCTCTTTGGTCTCGATTCTGATAATGCCCAGCATAATACCTGCTACTAACACCGCATCTTATACTTGCTATTAATGCTTAGAAAAACAGAACGCCCCCAAACTCTTCGGGAGGAATTTGCCAATAGCATCACCCATGGGATTGGCATCTTATTTAGTGTGGTGGCGATTTCCTTATTGGTAACCTTTTCGGTGCTGAACGGGACGGCCATCCATGTCGTCAGCTGCAGTATTTTTGGGGCGTCGATTTTGTTGCTTTACACCTTTTCCACCCTTTACCATTCCATTCAGTCGCCGGTAATCAAACCTTTGCTTCGGATCTTTGATCATATCAGCATTTATTTTCTGATCGCGGGAACCTACACCCCCTTTTTGCTTATTGCTTTGGGCGGTTTGCAGGGGTGGATCTATTTTGGTGTTATCTGGTGCATTACCTTGTTTGGGGTAGTATTCAAGATTTTTTATACCCATCGATTTGCCAAGCTGTCCCTTATTCTCTATCTCAGCATGGGATGGCTGGCAATATTTCTTATTCCTCCATTGGTAAAAAGTCTTAGCCTTGCCGAATTAATGCTCATAGCCGGAGGAGGACTCGCCTACACTGCAGGAATTATCTTCTATACCAACAAGAAGATGCTTTACGCCCACGCGATTTGGCACCTCTTCGTATTGGCAGGAACAGTCATTCATTTTATCGCCATTATGTTAACGCTTGTAGGTTTGGGGACAATAGAGACCGGGCGTTAGAAACTAAAAATCCCAAAAAATGTGCAACATCGACTAAAATCCATACCACTATGATTGCCTAAATCCTCCTTGGTTTTTGATTCACCATTGGGCAGCTTAGTGCTAGTAGCCATACTTCTTGCCCCACAGTTGTTGCAGGTTCTTTCTCAGTTCGTTTTCTCTGGCGTTTCTTCCCGGATCATAAAGCTTTTTTCCTGATAGTTCTTTGGGCATAAATTCCTGAGCAACAAAATTGTTCTCATAATCATGCGAATACTTGTAGTTCTGACCATAATTCAGATCTTTCATTAGCTTGGTAGGGGCATTTCTTAGATGAAGCGGAACAGAAAGATCTCCTTCTTTCCGTACCAATTCCTGGGCTTGGTTGATCGCCATATAGCTCGCATTGCTTTTAGCGGAACTTGCCAGATAAGTCACGCATTGGGCGAGGATAATTCTGGATTCGGGATAACCGATCATCTTGACCGCCTCAAAGCAGGTCGTTGCCAACAACAATGCGTTGGCGTTGGCATTACCGATATCTTCCGAAGCCAATATTACCAAACGTCTGGCGATGAACTTCACGTCTTCTCCCCCTTCTATCATTCTTGCCAGCCAGTAGACTGCGGCGTTGGGGTCACTTCCTCTGATGGATTTGATAAAGGCAGAGACGATATCATAATGCTGTTCCCCTGATTTGTCATAGATGGAGATACGCTGCTGGGCGATTTCCATGACTTTATCATTGGTAATAACACAAGGATCTTCGCTAATCCCATCAACCGTAATTTCTAGGAGATTCAGCAACTTGCGCCCATCTCCACCCGAGATACGGAGCAATGCGTCCGTCTCTCTGAGTTCTATGGCTCTTTTCTTGAGAACTACGTCCTTATTCAACGCCAAATGAAGCATGGCTTCCAGTTCCGCTTTACCTAAGGCATTAAGCGTGAACACTTGACATCGGGAAAGAAGCGCCGCATTGACTTCAAAAGAAGGGTTTTCGGTGGTGGCTCCTATCAGTCTTATTATTCCTTTTTCAACTGCACCTAAGAGCGCATCTTGTTGAGATTTATTGAAACGGTGAATCTCATCTATAAACAGCACCACGCCTTGCTGGAACTTTGCTTTGGCGATGACTTCGCGGACTTCTTTCACTCCTGAACTAATGGCGCTTAGCGGGTAAAAGGGCGCTTTCACCTCATTGGCAATGATATTGGCAATGGTTGTTTTCCCTACTCCGGGGGGTCCCCATAGAATCATCGAAGGAACTGTCCCTGATTTGACGGCGCGGTAAAGGAAGGAATTGGGAGAAGATAAATGCTCCTGTCCAATCAGCTCGTCTAGATTGGTAGGCCGCATTCTCTCTGCCAAAGGGGTATGGTTCATCAACGTGGGTTTGTCTTCGTGAGTTAAGGCCAGCAAATTAGTCAAAAGAATCGTGCTAAAAAAGAACTCCTATCTGACACGCCAACTTCTGGGAATCGAATTGTTTCTTTCTCGACACTTCGTAATAGACGTGATTTTTACACCTAATTCAGGATGGTACAGGAGACCTATTTCAGGGATTTGCTGTTTATTGATCAATATTAAGTATGAAAAGTACTGTGGGCATCTTCAAGTCATGGATAGATGAATTTTCACGGACTTTTTGTCACACATTCTTACACGAATATCCATTTTTAACAAAACCCAAATATATGAAAAACAAAACTACCTTAACATCATGTTGGAAAGCAGCTTTCCTCCCAGTCCTCTTTTTCTTGGGGCCACTGGAAGTTTCAGCTTTTCAGCCTTCAGAGTCGGCTTCGCCTTTTGATTTATCGGTGAATAAAAAGGAACAGAACATTATTAATGGCACCATTACTTCAGAGGAAGATGGCCAGCCACTTCCCGGAGCGACAATTTTAATAAAAGGAAGTAATTCCGGAACTGTATCTGACCTCGATGGAAATTTTACTATAACGGTTCCCGATGAATCCGCAATTTTGGTGGTCAGCTCCATCGGATTCGTTCAACAGGAAATCGCGGTAGGGAATCGGACTACCATCCACATCATCCTGCAAA
>DATGMS010000155.1:0-3219 GCA_035307285.1 Cyclobacteriaceae bacterium | reverse complement strand
CAATAACGATCTCCTTATTTGTCATCAAATAAAATTAGTAAAAAATAAAATGAAGTAGGTAAATTTGATTTCACCGTAAGAAGAGTTCACATCTAATACTTGTTTTGAATGAATAAGGAATCGCAAAAATCAGTAATGATCGCTTTTCTCCGTGGAATTAATGTGGGCGGACATCACAAAGTGCCCATGGCAGAACTGAAGACTACCTTGGCCGGGATGGGATTTTCCGGTATCAAGACGCTGCTCAACTCCGGGAATGTGGTCTTCACCACCTCACCAACAGAAATTGCGACTTTAGAAAAGCAAATAGCTGACACCCTGGAGAAACAATTCGGGTTCCCCATCCCTGTTTTGATCAGGAAAATGGAGGACATTCAACGGCTTGTGAAAAAGAATCCGTTCAAAGACATTGATGTCCACAAAGACATACGGCTATATGTCACTTTTTTTAAGGCCGCTCCGAAGAATAGCGTCAACCTGCCCTGGGTTTCACCGGATGGCTCTTTTCAAATCCTGTCTTCGGAAGACAAAATGCTGCTAAGCGTATTGGATGTATCTCAAGCCAAAACCACGGATGCCATGAACGTACTGGAAAAAAACTATACCAAGGATATCACCACACGGAACTGGAACACCTTGGTCAAAATCTCGAATCTTGGGGAATAAAAAAAAGCAGAACAATAAATTGCCCTGCTTTTTTAATGCTCTTAAATTTAAACTATCAATCAGCCTTCGCCAATTTCAAAATCTCATTGAAGGTTTTGCTTGGCCTCATGGCTTCACCGGCCTTAGTAGCATCTGGTTTGTAATAACCTCCGATGTCCACCGGCTTGCCTTGTGCACTATTTAATTCCTCCACGATGGTGCTTTCATTTTCGGCTAATTTTTCAGCAACTTTTCCGAAAATAGCTTTCAAAGCTTGATCTTTGTCCTGGGCGGCAAGAGCTTCTGCCCAATAAAGCGCCAGATAGAAATGGCTTCCTCTATTGTCGAGTTCATTGACCTTTCTGGAAGGGGATTTTCCTTCCTCCAAGAATTTTCCGGTTGCCTGATCCAAGGTTTCTCCCAGCACTTTGGCGCGCTCGTTATTAAACGTCTCCCCAAGGTGCTCCAAGGAAACTGCCAAGGCCAAGAATTCACCCAGAGAATCCCATCTTAGATGTCCTTCCTCAACAAACTGCTGCACATGCTTTGGAGCAGATCCGCCGGCACCGGTTTCAAACAAACCACCGCCGTTCATCAAGGGAACGACCGATAGCATCTTGGCACTGGTACCCAATTCCAGAATTGGAAATAAATCCGTCAAATAATCCCTCAACACATTACCGGTCACAGAGATGGTATCCTTTCCGTCTTTGATTCTTTCCAGGGAGAAACGGGTAGCTTCCTCGGGGGACATGATGTGGATTTCCAGACCTTCGGTATCAAAATCGGGGAGATACTTCTGCACCTTGGCAATCACTTCGGCATCATGTGCCCTGTTTTTGTCCAACCAGAAAACTGCTGGAACACCGGTGGCACGGGCTCGGTTGACGGCTAACTTGATCCAATCCTGAATGGGAGCGTCCTTGGTCTGGCACATTCTCCAAATGTCGCCTTGCTCCACTTTATGCTCCATCAACACCTCCCCTTTTGAATTGATCACCTTTACGGTGCCATTTTCAGCTACTTCAAAAGTCTTGTCGTGAGATCCGTATTCTTCGGCCTTTTGGGCCATCAATCCTACGTTAGGGACGCTGCCCATGGTTTTAGGATCGAAAGCACCGTTTTTCTTGCAGAAGTCAATGGTTTCCTGATATACTTGGGCGTACGAACGGTCCGGAATAACCGCCTTAGTGTCTTGAAGTTGGTTGTTTTTATTCCACATCTGGCCCGAACTTCGGATCATAGCCGGCATGGATGCATCGATAATCACATCGCTGGGTACATGCAGATTGGTGATGCCTTTATCGGAATTGACCATGGCCAGATCAGGACTGTCTGCATAGCATGCTTCAATATCCGCTTCAATTTCCTTCCGCTTGTCTGCCGGTAGTTTGGCTAAAGCACTAATCAATTCACCAAACCCGTTGTTGGTATCCACTCCTTGTTCTTCCAATACAGCCGCATGCTTTTCAAATACCGGGGCGAAAAATACCTTCACTGCATGTCCAAAAATAATAGGATCGGATACCTTCATCATGGTAGCCTTAAGGTGCAGGGAAAACAACACGCCTTTCGCTTTGGCGTCTTCTTTCTGCTCAAGCAAAAATTCCCGCAAGGCTTTTACACTCAAAGTAGCGGCATCGATGATTTCACCTGCCAAAAGCTTTAAGTTCTCTTTTAACACGGTAACTTTCCCTGATTCGCCGTGCAATTCAATTTTCACAGAATCGGCCGCAGGTAGGGTAACGGATTTCTCACTCCCGTAAAAGTCTCCCCCGCTCATGCTGGACACATGGGACTTGGAGTCGGGACTCCATTTGCCCATGCTGTGGGGGTTGTTTTTCGCATATTGCTTTACTGCTTGTGGCGCTCTACGGTCGGAGTTCCCTTCCCTTAGAACCGGATTTACCGCACTGCCCTTGATCTTGTCATATCGGGATCGGATGTCCTTCTCTTCTTCATTTGTAGGCTCCTCGGGGTAATTAGGTACCGCATATCCTTGATCCTGGAGTTCTTTGATCGCCGCTTTCATTTGGGGCATGGAAGCACTGACGTTGGGAAGCTTGACGATGTTGGCTTCCGGTGTTTTGGCGATTTCCCCCAATTCGGCCAAGTCATCCGTGATGCGTTGTTCTTCCTTTAGGAATTCAGGGAAAGAGGCGAGGATCCTCCCGGACAAAGAGATGTCCCGCGTCTCCACCACCACTCCTGCAGAATCCGCAAAAGCATTGATGATGGGCAATAAAGAATAAGTAGCCAAAGCCGGGGCTTCGTCCGTGAGGGTATAAAGAATCTTAGGTGTTTTTGACATTATATTGTTCAAATAAGGTTAAAAGTAACAGGCCTGTTAACTCATATTGAGATGAGAAGGCCTCCCGTTAAGGAATGGCTAAAATACAAATAAAAGACGCATTTTCAAAGGAGATCGAAGACGCTAATTGTATGGTAAGGCCTTATCTACTACTGGAAAATAAGCTTTCTTAGCATCTGTACTTGATAGCAAAGAGGTTGGGGAAGCTGCCAATAACATGTGGAAGAAGGAGGTGTACCCCTGTAGAGAATTAAGCCTGCAAT
>DATGMS010000154.1:0-6527 GCA_035307285.1 Cyclobacteriaceae bacterium | reverse complement strand
GGATTAAGCACTATTGATGGAAAATTGGGTTGGTTGGGAGAATCCGGAAAATGCTGGGTTTCCAGACATAAAGCGCCTCGCTTGATATAGTTCTGACCGTTTTTGCCTGCAATATTGTCCATAAAATTGCCTCCATAGAACTGTATGCCGGGCTCTGTGGTAAACACGTCCATTCTCCTTCCATTTTCAGGCACCACGACAGTAGCCGCATGTTGCGCGCCCGAATTCCCCTCCTCTTTGTTTAGCACCCAATTGTGATCATAGCCTCCTGCAAATTTTAATTGATCAAAATCATCATCCGCCCGCTCACCGATAAGATGGGGGGTAGTAAAATCCATGGGCGTCCCTGCTACAGGGGCTATTTCGCCGGTGGGGATAAGTACGTCATTTACTGGGGTATAATGGTCCGCATTAATGGACAATTGATGATTGGCCACGTCCCCGTTTCCGGCACCATTGAGATTAAAGAAGGAATGATGGGTAAGGTTGACAATGGTCGGCTGATCTGTTTCAGCTTCATAGCCAATTTTGAACTCATCATAATCGGTCAACTCATAGGTCATCTTTACCGTGAGCGCTCCGGGAAAGCCCCCGTGGCCGTCTTCTGACACATAGGAAAACACCAACTTGTTATCACTCTCTTCTTCCACCGTCCAAAGCACGTTGTGGTATCCCCCTGGCCAGCCATGTAGGTTGTTGGGGCCGTTATTGGCTTCCAATTGATAAGTTTCCCCGTTTAGCGTGAACTGCGCATTGGCAATCCGGTTGCCATGCCGCCCAATAGGTGCACCAAAGTAGCTGGTGGGATTGTCGATGTATTCATCTACGGTATCATAGCCTAATACAATATCTTCAAAGTTCCCCTCACGATCCGGGACATATAGACTGACGACCCTAGCACCGAAACTGGTGACGTCCATCTCCAAGCCGTTTGCATTTTTTAAGCGGTACAATTTGGTTTCTCCTTCAGGTAGTGTTTTGGTAAAATTCGATTCCTCCATGGTTGAATGTGTGTAATTAGTTGTGTCTGTTGTTGCGGTTGAGGCTTCGCTGTTTTCATTCTTGCTGTTGCATGAATATAAAAGAGCAAGGGCCACACCAAGGGTTAGATAGGTTTTCATCGACAATCTGGATTTAAGGTTACATCAGGTTATTATGATTGCTTTAATAAAAATCGGGAGAAAAAGAAAATGGTCGGCCGACAAAGCCTTGATTTACTCTTTTCCACAGCCGAAGATATAAAAAACGGCTGAACCAACCCTGCCTGGAAGGCAAAAACTATTTTAGTTACAGAGGCAAACCAGCACCCATTCGCTCAATAGGTTCAGCACTTATGGGGATAACCCTTTGTCGTGTTGAGAATACCAGATTGTAGCGGAACATAGGCGATAATGGCAAATCTTAAGAATTTGTTTATACAGACGAATTCCTCCGCTACCCAACTAATCTACTAAAAGTGCAGTATATTTAGAGAAACATATGACAATATGGGAATAAAAAAACCTACAACTACCCCTTTTAATACCCAAAGGAGCATCCAGAGGCTGGCGGACAACAGACGTAGTCTGCAGGGACACAGCCTCACGTCGGAAGGCAGAGAATACAGTTGGAGCAACAAAATGGAGCGGGTAGAAGTGATAAGAGAGGGAATTCCTTTTGAGACGATCGAGGTTATAAGCCAAAGACTAAGTGTGCCAGTAAACTCACTATTGAGTCTTCTCGGCATTCCCCAGACTCTTTATAATAAGAAGAAGGCGGAGCACTCTCTAATGGACCGGAGAGATAGCGAGTTGATCGTAATGATCAGTGAGTTAATAGATCATGGCTTAGAAGTATTTAATCATGAAGAGGAGAAATTTCAAAGATGGCTTCAAAAACCAAATTTATCCCTAGGAGGAAAATCACCGGAAAGCATGCTAGATACCATGACAGGAATCAATGAAGTGAAGTTTTGCTTAAACCGCTTGGAGTCTGGAAATTTAGCCTAATGATCGTCTTTAGAATCGTAAGGGAGAAATATTTAGAGACTACATTACATGGAATAGGAGCTTCTATGTCGGAAGGGCATAGATGGAACAGCTTCAGTTCCAAGGTGGTCTATACAGCTGAAAGTAGGGCTTTAGCTACTCTTGAAGTCTCCGTACATTTAGATCTAAACGAGGATTTACCAACGGATAGATTCTATGTGGAAATTGAAATACCGGAGCACCTGCCCGTCTTGGAAGTAAACGTGGAAGATTTACCTTCTGATTGGGATGCGAAACCGCCGCGTGCTACCACGCAGGCCATCGGAGACGATTTTGTTCGATATAGTGAAGCCGCTGTTTTAAAAGTCCCCAGTAGTATAGTTCCCCAAGAATTTAATTACTTAATCAATCCCAGTCATCCTGATTCATCACAGATAAATGTATTAAGCACGATTAGAATGAAATTTGACGCCAGGATCAGTGTCGCGAAAGGAAGGTGAAAGTTTACGAGGTTTTTTTCCATAACTTCTCAGCTTCTAGCTCGGAATATTAAGTCTATACGTAAGAGGGCCATGCACGAGATGCTTAAGTACTACAAATTAAGATTAGCGACTATCCTTCTCAGGACATTGTTCTTTTCAACAATAACAATAATAGGTTGCAAGCCAAATGCTCGTCTGATATCATATAACCAAACACGACCTGATTATAAGAATCAGATTGATGAAGCGATCGATATCTTCATCCTAGGCAACTTGGTTGTAAAATACCATGAGGAAAACAGGGTATGGCCAAAAAGGCCCATTGATTTAAATTTTGCTGATGATACCGTAAAACTACTCTTAACCAATTTTGACACTGTTAATTTCAACTCCAGCGATAACACCATAGACGTTGACTACAAATTTTCGAAAGAAAGAGAATTTTTAGCCCCAATTGAATTTATTGATCCGGACAGCGTGTCTGAAGAACAAAATCACATTATTTGGCAAGAATTGGATGACCGTAAGTTTCAAAACAATGAATTTGATGGCGTACTTACAATAACTTACGACGGAGGAATTTATCGTATCAAAACAAATCCTACAAAAGTTGAGGACAGCCCCTAGACTGGCTAAAGCCCGGCTATAAGTTGAAGATGGGAGTGTTTGATATTCAGTTAAAAGTCCCTACAACCTGCGATGGGCATCAGGTATCGGATCTTTCCTGAATTTCTTGTGAGGCACGCCCCGTCTCTGAAAGCTGGCGCGCTTACACCAACAGCCTACGGGCTCAAATATTCAGCACTTTAAAAATACCCTTATGCCTTACAACCCCAACCTCGCCTCCCGTGTCCGGGAATATTTAAGCCAAAGAGAAGCCTTTCAAGTGGAAGAAAAGTGTTCAGTGGACTGGCATCCTGATATAAAGATAACATGGAGGCTCTACGAGCGTATTCAAATTGCGAAACCCTACTACTGGTAAACTTTATGAAATGTACTGAAATTTTAGCAAATTGTGATAAATTAAACATCTATGGAAACGGTTGATAAAATACGTAGGGAACTGATTGACAAAATCCTAACCATTACGGACAAGAATCTTCTTGTCGAACTTGACCACCTTGTTTCTTCAAGTTCAATAGACACCGAAACGGTGGGATTGACTGATGAACAAAAGGAAATGCTGGAGATGAGTGAAGCCGACATCCAAAAAGGTCAATTGATATCTCAAGATGCAATGGACAAACGAAATCTTGAATGGCTAAACGGATTGTGAAGTGGACAAAAACCGCGGATATTCAGTATGTTGGCATACTTGAATATTGGGTGAAGCGGAATCGGTCGACTACTTACTCAAAAAAGTTGCTTGGATTAGTTACGGCGTTAACCAAACGCATTTCACAAACACCACTCCTTTACAAGACCGCAGACTTTAAAGATACCAGAGTCGCACCATTGGAGAACTACAGTATTTTCTACAAAGTGGCTGATACCGAAATAATAATTACCGCTTTTTGGGATAACCGCCAAGATCCAAAAAAGCTGTTGTCTCTTTTGGAAAACAAAAAATAACCTGCCTTATCAGGCGAATAGTCTTATCCCAGATCAAGCCAAAAAAACTTGTACAGGCGGGAAAGGATTTGCTGTAACTGCCTAGGCCCTGACTCCTCGTTGAAATGTTTTGAACGGATTGTTCCTTTATAACAATTTACACACAAATTTTATCGACCAAAACCCTTATGTCCTACGACCCCAACCTCGCCGCCCGTGTCCGGGAATATTTAAGCCAAAGGGAAGCCTTTCAAGTAGAAGAAAAGAAGATGTTTGGCGGATTCGCCTTTATGGTAAACGGCAAAATGTGCATCAATATAGGCGACAACCTGCTGATGTGCCGCTTTGATCCTGCCCTCACCGAGCAACTTTCGCAGAAACCCGGCTTTTTACCGATGATCATGAAGGGAAAAGAATACCTAGGCTACTGCTATGTGGATCCCATCGGCTACCAAAGCCCGGAAGACTTTGAATTTTGGATCAACCTGTGCCTGGAATACAATGACAAAGCGGCTGTTGCAAAAAGGAAACCGAAAAAGTGATGCGCTAGACGCAGGACGCTCAGAGGGTTCAAAAGAAGAAGGATTCCCGCCTCTTCTAATCGACCATGCCGATTCGCCAGCGAAAAAAATGTGGCACCCAAAATATTCTGGTTTCCGGAACGGGCTACGTGAATATTTGTTATATTTATACGTAAACTCGACATCGTCATGAACACAAAGCTCATCTTAAGTCTTGACAAAAAAGTAATTGATGAGGCAAAAGCCTACGCCAAAAACCATGACGTAAGCCTATCAAAACTTGTTGAAACCTATCTGCATTCTCTAACTTATGAATCAAAAAAGAACTCTTCAGTAAGCCCGTTGGTGGAAAGCTTGACGGGAATAATTCCTCGGGATTACAATGAGAAAGAAGATTATAGAAGTTACATTGATAAAAAATATTCCTGATGGAGACTGTGTTTGTCGACACAAATATCATCATAGACCTTTTGGCCAGACGTGAGCCATTTTATAAAGATGCGCAGGGTTTATTTACTTTAAGTGACAACAGAAGAATCCACCTTTGCATTTCCTCTTTATCCTTTGCCAATGCGTATTATTCCATCGTTAGGCATCATAAAGAAGTTGACGCAAAAAAATACCTAGCAAAATTTAAAGTTCTTGTTACCGTTTTCCCTCTTGAAGACAAAGCAATAGAATTGGCTTTGGCTTCAAATTTTGACGATCTCGAGGATGGATTGCAATATTTCACTGCCCTAAACTACCGAGCGGACTTCATTATTACAAGGAACAAAAAGGATTTTAAAAACTCTGAAATTCCCGTGATGACTGCTGGAGAATTCCTGAATAGATCAACAAACCCAATATGAGCCAACTTGATATGCCATTAAGCTTTACAAAAGTAACATAACATTTGTACCTCCCGGCAATGAAAGCATCCGACCAACCAACAGAAAATATTGAAACGGTAAAAAGGATGTATGCGCTTTTTGCTACTAATGACCACGAAGCTATTCGAAGCATTTTTGCGGAAAATATAGTCTGGAACCAGATGAAAGGTTTCCCCGGTGGTGGCCAGTATGTAGGGGCTGACGCGATTGTTGAGGAGGTATTTGCGGGATTTAGGAAGAACTGGAAGGAATGGAAAGCCACCATTACCCGATATATCGACGGCGGTGACGGGGTTTTTGTGATTGGTTTTTACGAAGGAACTTACAAAACCACTGGAAAATCGA
Organism: Cyclobacteriaceae bacterium; assembly: GCA_035307285.1. Taxonomy (GTDB): domain Bacteria; phylum Bacteroidota; class Bacteroidia; order Cytophagales; family Cyclobacteriaceae; genus DATGMS01. The sequence continues at coordinate 789 of DATGMS010000154.1, read as the reverse complement.
TGAAAGCCGAATTTGCTTGTGAGTACAAAGTGAAGGATGGAAAAATCACAACGTTCAACCAATTCACCGATACCTTTCTTATTGCCCAAGCCATGGGATGGATAAAGGAACAAAAAAGGGAATGAGACAAATTTGGAAAATTTATTACCAAATGATAAATCTTGACAAAACTACTTTTTATAATTTGGGGCTATGAATGAATTGATTGCCTATATCTTGAAATTCGGCAGCTTGAATGCACAACAGCTCGAATTGGTCAGAGAGAAAGCGACGGAGATGACCCTTCAAAAAGATGCATATTTTTCAGAGGCCGGAAAAATTCCAAGGCAGGTCGGCTTTGTGGTAGAAGGTGTGCTCCGTGGATGCTATTATAGCCATAAAGGGGAGGAAATCACCCGTTGCTTTGTCGGCGAAAACAGCTTGGTGGTAGACTATGTCAATTTCGAAGCAGAGACTGCCTCATCGGAGTATCTGCAGGCTTGCACCCCGTGTAAACTCATGGTATTTTCTAAACCTAGTTGGGACGAGCTTTCGCAAACCATCGTCAGCTGGGATCCCATCAAAAATAAGATGGTCCAGCTTTGTATGTTCCAAAAATCAAGAAAAGGTCCTGTAATTTCCCAAGACGCCACGACCCGCTATCTTGAGTTTATGGAGAACTACCCCTCCCTCATCAACCGTGTTCCCTTATCGTATGTTGCTTCTTACCTGGGCGTCACCCAACAATCTTTGAGTCGGATACGGAAAAATGTTCGTTAGGCCAGTTTTTACCAAATGGTAAGAAACCTT
>DATGMS010000153.1:0-2347 GCA_035307285.1 Cyclobacteriaceae bacterium | reverse complement strand
TGGCGGGTCTTTCACCCAGACCCGCCTCGCTTTAATAAAGCTCAAAAAATTACTTTCCATATAACAAGTATAAACAAAACCCCATCCCAAAACCGGATCAATAAATAGGCGTCTCGTTTGGCCTAATATCTGTCTCACTACAGGGCGCCAGCAAAGGCAGGATCACCCGCACCATAGTGCCGGAGCGGGAATACCGGATATCAAGTGGTTCATCAACGGCACCATCCATAAGTTTCAGCCTTTCCTTTACCAGCTTGAGCCCTTTTGACTCGTGGGTTTTAATAGCCGGGGAATCCTGCAGACCGGAGCCGTTATCCCCTAGGCTACAATGAAGCTGCTGCCCCTCCAACTTAAACTCAATGAAAATCCCCGGTTCTGGATGGCTATCTGAGAAGGCATGGATAAAGGAATTTTCCACAAAAGGCTGGAGCAGCATAGGCGGCACCCACACCTTGTCGGGATCCAGATCAGGGGCTATGCTGATGTCAAGTTGCACCCGGTTGTTCATGCGGGCATTTTCGATGGCAAAATAAGCTTTTAGATAGTTGACCTCTTCCCTTAATGTAATCGATGATTTGGGGCTGTTGTCTAATGTGCCACGGATCAGGTTGGAGAATTTGGCCATAAAATCCAATGCGCCATCCGTATCGCTTTTTAAAATAAAATATTGGAGTGAATTAAGGGCGTTAAAAATAAAATGGGGGTTCATCTGACTCCTTAAAGCCTCCATCTTGGTTTCCGCCAGACGACGCACGTTTTCGGATTTTGCCCTTTCCTTGCGCCTAAGATGCGCAACTCTTGCCTTATAAGCCCATGCTGCTACTGCCAAGAAAACAACAAACAAAATGATCCAAAAACTTGCTCTTTGGTAAAACGCTGCCTTAACCTTAATTTCCAACAAAGGAAACACCCGGGTGATGCCCGTATGCCGATCCATCACCTCAACCTCCACGGGATAGACACCCGCAGGCAGATAGGGCAAAGAAAGGGCGGTTTCCTTGCTGATGGGATTCCAGGAATCTTCCGGCTTTAGCCTGTACCTGTACTGCAGCTTTTCTGGAAACTGATGGCCTGTAGGTTTGAAGGATAGGTAAATGGTGTTTTGTTGGTGCGGCACCTCGATTTCCTTTTCCTGAAAGGAAAACCAGGAGAATCCCGACGGCGCAAAAGATTGATGGTTGACTTCAAGCTGGGTGATTCGCAGTTCTAAGGGAAAATCTTTTTGGTTCAATAAAGCCGGAAGATCCACCTTGTAATAGCCCACCTGGGTGCCCAGCCAAAGCATATCCCCTATTACTTTTGCCGACTGGAACAGCTTGGATTCGAAACCTTGCTCTTCATCAAAAAACCGGATTTTCCCGTTTTTATACACCGTAAGACCCTTTTCGTTGCCGATCAGGAGATGCCCCTGCCAACTTTCCAAAAACTGTACGGAATTCCCTTCAATAGCACCTTTGCTGATGGTTTCCTTTATACGAAAGCCATCCCTATCCTCGGCAATAAAAAAGTCCCCAAATTCAGAACCTATAGCCAGCGTATATTCATCCATCAGGTGCAGGGCTTTTATTTTTTCCTCCTCCCAGATATCTTCGTCCAGATAGTTCAAAAACACCCCCTCTTTCCATTCATACAGTCCGCGGAATACCGAGGAGAAATAGGTTTTGTGCGGGCTGGTGACCATCCGGGAAAGAAAAATAGGCGTGTAGCTAAAGGTATCGCTGTAATATTTGTATAACATATTCCTAGGATCCTCGTAGATCCTCATCCCGTGATAAGGATTGGAATCCATAAAGCGGCCGTCCGGAGTAAAGCCCATGACAAAAGTATGTACCGGAAGATAGGAAAGAAATTGTCCCTTCAGATCCAATTCATAGATCCCGATATTGCTACTGATCCAAAAGGAGGAATCAGTCTGTATGATTTCATAAAAATCAATATCTGAGGCGGCAAGCCCAAAATCCAGTTCAAAAAAACCGTCTTTATGTTGGGGAAGATTGTTGCCATATTTTTGGACATAGGCCGCTTCCACTTTCTTGAAATCCTCCAGCCTGACACGGGTAACTTCACCTCCTGCGCTATCCAAGAGTGTAAGCCCCTGATCATGCAACACGGCGGTGGTGGAAGCAATATGCCCGAAGCCCATAACCAACCTTCCTCCAAAATGCTCGTACATAATGGATTCAGCAAGTGTTATTGCATACAACCCTTGGTCATTGGATCCGGCATAAAGTACATTCCTCTTAGGATCATAAGCCAAAGCCAGAATTACCTTCGAGTCCACCCCGAATGCAGCCGACCGATCGACCATCCGGTTTTCCTCCAATTGATATATGCCTCCATCCTTGCT
>DATGMS010000152.1:0-10971 GCA_035307285.1 Cyclobacteriaceae bacterium | reverse complement strand
TAAAAAGGGTTATGGGAAGATGTATTTGTTGCGGTGATTTGGACACTATTTGGCCGGAGGTAAGTTAAGGCAAAAAGGAGGCTCCAACTTTCGCCCATTTTGGGCTAAAGCTTATTTTAGCCCAAAAAAAATTTATGTTTTATTGAGAAATATGGCGCTCTGATTGTGACGTGGATCGTTTCCCCGTCCAAGCAGCCGGATGAACCATTTAATCCCTATGGTACTGTAATTCAATCACCGTCTCTTCATCTGCGAAAACACGGATCAAACACGGATGAAATACGACTTAAACGCGGGATTTATAAAGATTTTATCAGGATATTCAAGGAATGTGCCTTAGGGGATAGTTGCTTACTGCGCCTTCTTTGTGCTACAACCTAATGCAAGAAAGGGGCACGAGGTTGCAGAAGGAGGGTACCTTCCGCATATTTAAAGACCAAGACCCCATTTTCTTGGGCAAAGTGTACCAGGCTTTCATCTTCCCCAAAAATAACCGCCACCGCCTCGCCTTTCAGCAGCTTTTTCATCAAAGCTACGCTGTTCTTCTGCCTTTGCTGTTCAGAAATAGGCCTTCTTTTGCCATGGATAAAGTCAAATTCAGGATCATAATGGACGACAAAGGGATTATTCAATAACAGGGCGAGCTGTGTGGGCCTGTCGGATACAAAGGAAGTATGCTTTGAAGTTCCCTGATGGAGGAATTGGGCTTTTTGGATCAATGCGCTTCCTGCCAACCTTTCCGCCTCAAATAGGGAATTGACCTCTTGTCTTTGCCACAAATGAAGATGCCCGGCCAAGGTGTGGGAGCTGATTAAAAACGCTAGCAAGAGCACCGTTATCGAAGAGGTTTTTCCTAAACGGAAAATCCTGATCATAACATACCAGCTACCAGCCAGCAAATATGGAAAGAGCGTCCGGTAATTGATTTCCTCGAAGCCCGCCATCTGCTGAAAAGACAACTGACAAAGCAGGTACAGCACGCTAAACAGTAGGAAGAGGGAAGAAAGTGAAAACCCTTTTTTTATTTCCCTAAAAACAATAAAAAGCAGGCCAAGCAAAAGCGATATCCCGCCTAGAATGGCAAAAGTGTGTGGAATGAAGGCTGTGACTACATCAGAAAGTAAAAATCCCAAGCTGGTTTTGAAAAACTCCGCCAGGTTGTTGGTCATTATTTCCAGACTTTCAAGGGAAAACATGGTGGAACTTGTGTCACTGTCCGTGCTTATGTTGTTGAGAAGTGAATATTGGAACAAGTACCTGTATCCAAGATAAGAAGCAGCCGTAAGGCACAGCGGGAACAGCCATTTTTTCCATTCTTTATCCAATATGATCAATAAGGCATAAAATGGGATCAAAGAAAGCGCGTTCAGCTTCACCCAGATCATGGCCGCGCTCAAAAATGAAAGGATGAGCAGGTGCTTAAGACTTTCTTGGAGAAAATACCGGGACATAAAATAGCCCCAGACAACCAGCAGACAATAGAACATGGCGTCAGCATGTGCCCAGGTGACGATCCTGAATGACCACCAGGAGTGGGAAACGATCAAAAGCAACAACAGGAAGCTGGCCTGTCGATTTCGGTTAAATTGATAGTGGGTGGAAATGATTTTCACCCATTGATATAAAAAGTAGACGCCCAAGCCATACTGCACAAGGATAAGCAGATGGGCTGCATGGAACAAAGAAGGGAAGGGGAGGAGGGTCAGGCAATGGAGGAGCAAGGGATAAACGGGGGAATAGATGCTGGCCCAAATATTCTCTTCAAAAAGGCTTCGGGAGAAATCAAAGTAATTGACAGTGTCGGGGGAGTAGTAGGGGCCATATAAGGCATAGCTAAAAACGCTTCCTGCCACAAGGAGCAACAGCATTGCAGTCAATCCTTTGTTGGTATTGGTCCCTAAAAAGTTCGGCTTAGGCATCGACGGTCATCCTTTCCCTGAAACGAAATTAGTGGTTTCCCATCAGCACCCTAACAGTCACCAACAGTTGCCCAATGTGTCTTTGGGAATGTTCGGCGGCATGAAAAAGCAGGCCCAGTTTGGTGGTGGGAATCTGCGCCCGCCCCAAGCCCCTGAACTCGGTCAAATCATCAGTGGAGGTTTGCTTCAGGAATTCTACCGCTTGCTGCACCTTTCTTTGGAATACCTCCACTAAATCGGCAGTTTGTAGCAATTCATTTTCCGGATTCTCCTCAGCCTTCAGGAACTTTAGCTGAGCTTCAGTGAGCTTCTTGTTGTCGGCATAGGCAAATAGACGGTCCACTACGCCTGTCAGATGGTTAAGGTGAAAGCCAACACTGGCCATTCCAAATGGCTTTTCCCAAAGCAGTTCGTCGGGAAAATCTTCGGTGTACTTGCCAGCATCCTCACTTGATTGCAACAAGGCATGCGCTACGGGCTGCAATAAATCTGGGACGCCTTCTATCGGCCCCCTTTGCCAAACTTCCAATCTGGTTTTGTCCATTGTCTATCTAAGGTCTACCACTTGATTAACTACGAAGTTAAAAAGATGAATAGGTGATTGGATAAAAGTAGCATTGATTTTTCAACTAACCCCGTGTACCACTATTTTTTTATTCAGGCGGCCGCGGCTGCTTTTACCCTAAACCATATAGACCCGTCACTCATCCTCAATCATTTCTTTTGTATTATTGGCAAATATTATAGTATTATTATAATGTTTCGTACCTTTGAATTGAATTTATAAACGCTAAATTGGATATTGTCTATACAAACAGCAAGTTTTGCTATTTGAATTACATTAAAGCTCCTGCCAACTTCTAAGACGACGTTTGTCAATGAACTCTAAAAAAAAGGGAAGCGGTTATCCCACTGTCTTTGAGAGACTTCTACGTCTAGGGAAGTTCATAGGAATGCTATTTTTTTCGTTGATAGTCCCCCACGAATCGTTCGGGCAAGCAGTAGGGGGAGTCTCGCGTATTTTTACAGACTTTAATGGGTATTGGTCTTCCGGGACCGGCGCTGCGATAAGCGAGATAAGGCCCAATAAAAGCCATCATCTTTTGGCCTTCACCTGGAAGGATGAAACCTACTCCACCGGGATCAACGATGCATCTTTGGAGAGCAATGCTATTGATTTTCTTCCGGCCATTTATCAGGCCTTTCCGGTGAGAAACATCGCCTCGACAAATACCACTTATGTCGGTTTGGGTCAAGTTCAGGATGGCGTGAACGGGGGCATCTCCTCGACCCCACCTTTTGCTGTTCCACCTAATCTTGCCAATTTTCTTACAGATGGATTGCAGGGACTTGATATTGGAACCGGCGTGGCCAATATTCAAGCCGGGGAGTTGATCTTTGATTTTACGGGAATTATTGACAAGAAGCAGATAAGTGACGGTATCCCAGATATACTGGTATCGCAGATTGCGGATCCCAGCAGTACCACTGATGAGATTTATCTCACCAATGAAAAAGGGGAAATAGTAGGAGTACCTCTTTCCATCACTCACAATAAAATACCCAGCGTTGGAAAATGGACTGCGGACTTTTATAAATTGAACGGAAAGGAAACCGCGTTTACCAATGAAGACCGCGATCTCAGGCTGTGGGTGGCGGAGTTAAGTGCTTTTGGTATAAATAATGAAAACTACCATTTGGTAAAAAGCATGCGTTATAAACTCAAGGGTTCAAGTGATCCTGCCTTTGCCGCATTTAAAGTAGGAGTGTTCGATATCATTTCCGCCAACGATGATGAAGCAGAATCAAAGCAAGGGGAAGCGGTGGAAATCAACGTGCTGCGAAATGACCAGCCATCTTCTTATTTGGATCCCGGATCGGTGAAAATCAACACTAATCCTACTGGGGGTGCTGTATCCATCAATCCATCGACAGGGACAGTCACCTACACCCCTGATGTAAGTTTCTATGATCTCGACACCTTTGTCTATGAGGTTTGTAGCAATGCTTCGGAGGCTGATCTTTGCGATGAGGCCCGGGTGACCATAAGTGTGAGATCATATATTCTTCCCATTGAACTTCTAAATTTCTCGGCTACTGTATTGACAGACCAACGGGTTGGGCTGGCTTGGGTCACAACAAACGAGTTGGGCCACGGATATTTTGAAGTACAGCGATCCCCCAATGGACGTGATTGGGAAGTAATAGGGAATGTCTATGGAGAGGGCGATTCTGCCTCATCCAATAGCTATAATGTCATCGATCCTAAGCCAGAAAACGGATACAACTATTATCGCTTGAAGCAGGTGGATAGGAATGGGGATTTTAAACTGTTCAATGTTATTTCTGTAAAGACGAGGGAAGAAGTCCTAAATGAAGTCATCCTTTTTCCCAATCCCACCGTAGACCGAATGACGGTTAAAGGCCAATCTGCTGAACTTGCACGGCTTTCTATCTTCAACTCGATGGGCCAAATTCAGACGCAACATGTAAAGATAACAAAGGATAGCGACAGCCAATTCACCCTTGACCTCGAGGACCTACCTGCTGGATATTACATCCTAAGAACAGCCACTGAAGGCAAAGCATTCCGGAAAAATTAAACAGATCTCACATTACCTTACTTCAATGACTTCGGTATGTTCCGACCATTCGCCTTTCTCGTCAAAGTAGCTCAACCGGATCTCAAACAATCCCTGAAGTTCGGATGTCAGGAATTCCACGTTTTGTTCGCCCAGTTCATTCGTCTTTGCGCCAGATTCCCACAATAGCATATTCCGAAAATCAGGGGTTCTGTTCCTTTCATCCGGGATCAATGCGGGGATGCTTTTGGGGAATTGCATTCCTGGATATTCTATAAAAAGGGCGTTTCTGGGAAGGTCAAATTCCCCGAAATCATTTTTAAATGAAGTAAGGTGGATAATCCCTTCAAATATGTCCTCTTGGAAAAAATAATGACGGTTGACCACTTCTAGTTTTTTGATGCCCTTGGGGTTTAAACGGGACAGGGCATCGCTGTCAAATACAGGCATGGCATCTATCAACAGCAAGGGATCGTTTTGGAAAGTATTGCCATACAGTACGTTTAAGTTTCTGAAATGGATTTTTCTGTCCCGCCTTCTAACGAGGATCTCAGGAACATATTCTCTGAAGGTAGTGGCAATATCCTCAAATCTGTTGTAGTCATCCAATAGATAAGTTCTGTCCGCATTTAAGAAGGGAGGGTTATCGGACAAGGCAATCGGTAAACTGGGATAGAAGTGTTTTTTTGTCTCCCTTGCAAGTAACTGGTCAAGAATGAATTCTCTTTCGTTTTCTGATAATGCCAGTTTTGGCAACTGGAATTCGGGCTTTGGCCTAAGATTTAAAAAGGGGGACTCCAGTATAAAATTCACCTGATCTTCCGATTTCGCAGATTGTACGATCACATAGTCAAAATGTTTGAAGGCGCCTGTCTCGAAGAAAAGATCTCCGTTAGCCAGTGGTTTGGTTAGAAATAAATTGGATTGCCTGCCATGGGCTGAGAGGTAAAACGTCTCGGTGGTATCAATCCTGTTGGCCAAACTTTTTCCTTGGATAATATGGCCATATATTTCAGGGATAAAAACAGTCTTTTCGTTCGACAGCTCGTATATCTCATCTGCCGGGGGCAGGTGGCCATAAGAGGGCAAGGGCGAAAGCTGAGTTATGGAAAGGTGATACGGTTTTGAAGGATGGGTCTTAATGGAGACGGCGGCTTTTTCCTTTGTTCCATAGATGTTTTTGTTTGGCCGGATATAGCCATTGTTATTCCTGTTAGACTGTTCTTCCAAAGTGTCTTCCTGCTTTGATACAATGGAAGTGGGAGGCGATTGAGGGTTGATCAGGGTCAAGATCTGGTGATAAATACCGGCGGACAGAGAGGCGTGTGGACTGTTTCTGGTGTAAACCCGGAGCAAATAATTGTCAGAGTTGATTTTTTCGGGCATCTCTAAGTAACCAACGGCCTTACCCTGCACCAGTTCAACCATCGCCTGTTTTACTGGATTGCCTTCACGGTCTAACATCTCCATATAGGCCACCTTGGAGGGAGAAGGCTTGTCATCATTCCTTACCGTGATATGCATCCATAGTTCATCCCCCGTAAGAAGAACCTTATGGGACAGGTGTACAAATACCTCTTCGGCAAGAGGGGAGCTTATCTCCAGGTCTTGGCTGGTTTGGGCATGACTTATCGTTGAGAAAAGGATCCCAAGCAACAAGAACAGCCCAACGCTAGCTTTATATAAATTCTTTCCTTCCATCTTTTAATACAGTTTAGTCTTCCCAGAAATCCGGTTTTTCCAAAAACCCACCTCTTACTGTACAATCAACGCAGTTAACCGTGGAAGCGAAGAACCCAGGACAGGACAGCTCCTCGCAGTAGGGAGATACAGGAAAATAGAAACCGGTACTGAAATTAAACTGATAATCCTTTACCAATACGGTATCAAGTGTGCAGCTATTGTAGTCGGATATCACAGCCCTCCATGGATCGACCTCCCTTCTGTTGATATACACCCGCTTTTCGGTTGATTTACCTGCACTGAGGTAGCCGATGACCGGTTCCCCAGGATCGTTCACATTGTAAATATTACTTCCGATCAATGAGGGTAAGGGACTGAAAATTCCCCCAATGTCATCCGAGTTTTTTCTGATGGCTTCCCAAAAGATAAAGGCTTCCTTATCAATGGCTTTTTGCTTGACGTTGACACTATACCTCTCGCCTAACTTTTCTGAAAAGCTTTCAATCTCCAGTAATTCTTTTTGGTAGATAAAGTCATTTTGATAGCTTTCGGAGGAGGCGAGAATAATCCGATTTGAATTGTTCGACTGCCAACATTTATAGGTCAATTCATCCTCTCTTAGCGGAATCATCTCCTTTGAAGTAGGATCATATCTATAACCGGCCCTGTAGGCGGCGCGATAGATCCAGGTTTCTTCAAATTCCCAGAGGAAATATCTGGCACGTTCATTTCCGACCGTGCTGGCATATATGCTCACGTCCCCTTCCTTCTTTTCAAAGGTTACTTCAGAAATTTCTGGGGTAATGATGGGAGTGATCCACTCCGATAGGTATTCATTCCCGTTGTTGGATATCCGTAACCGATAATTGAGGTTCTCGGGAAGATCATCAACTAAGGTATAGGTCCCCTCTGTTTGTTGAAAGAGCTGCCAAGAGGTTCCGTTTTCGCTTTCTATAAGAACTCCTGCTTCCGTCACTGGAGCAAGAGATATAGAATCATACACAGGTCTTGTTCTTCCCAAGGTGATAGAACTTTCTCCGCCACCCACTTCGATATATCCTTCCACTACCAATATATTATGGTCGAAGCTTGAGATCTCTGGTTCGAAAGGCTCCTTGCAACCTGTCGAGAAAATCGACAGGCAGACGAAAAGGAGACCCAGTCGTTTAAAATTTTTCATCCTCCTCAAAATCTAAAATTATAGGTGATAAATGGTATGGGCCTGGCGAAGATAGACAGCTGGTATCCCTGAAGGATGCCGTTGACAGGCGCAAAATAAACCGAATAGGGGTTACTTCTGCCCAGCACGTTATAAACCCCCAACGACCAGGAGGCATGAGCCAACTTTCTGATTTTATGGTTACCCTCGATGTTTATAGAAAAGTCCACCCTGAAATAGTCTGGAATTCTATGGGCATTTCGGTCGGAATAAAAGACCCTTTCCGCGCCTGCATATTCAAACTTTGCAATGGGGAGTGTGATTGGCCTTCCAGTACTGTAATTGGTGTTCAGGGAGGTGTTGATCCTTTTGGTCAGTTCATAGTTTGCAGCGAGCATGATATCGTGGGGCTGGTCGAAATTGCTGGGATAATAGCTTCCCCCGTTGATTCGCTCCCCAATCTCTGAAGAAGAGGTACGCATCAACGATTTGGAGTAGGTATAGCTTATCCAGCCATTGAGTTTTCCTTCCGTCTTTTTGGCCATCAATTCCACTCCATAGGTCCTTCCGTCGGTATTCAGGATGTCCTGTTCCACTGCGTTGTTCAAAATCAAAGTCGCACCGCTTCGGAAGTCCATCAGGTTCTTCATTCTCCGCCCGTAAATTTCGACGGAGGTTTCCACGGTGTTGTTATTGAAGTTTTTGAAGAACCCAACGGCAAGCTGATCTCCCACCTGGGGCGCGATATGCGGATCACTGAGTTTCCAGGTGTCGGTAGGGGAAATGGCCGAGGTGTTGGTCAACATATGGATATGCTGTCTCATGGTATTGTATCCGAGTTTGACGGAGGTGACGTTGTCGATGGAATACCTTGCAGACAACCTCACTTCAGGGCCATGGTAGGTATGGACAATCTCACCTTTATCAAAAGAATTCTGGCCCATCAAAGAGCTCTCGCTTTTAATGCTACCGGACGGGTATTGGTTGACGAAATTGGGTCCTAAGAAATTGTACAGCACGTAGCGAAGGCCATAATTGACAGTGAAATCGGGATTGACCTCGTATTCGTCAGCCATGTAGAAGGAGGTCTCTAAGGCCCTTTCCCGATGGACGGCATTCGGGATCACGATGGATTCTGGCCCTGATGGAAGAAGCGTGCCGGGGGACAAGTTGTAGTAGACATTGTTCATCCCGAAGGTAAATTGATGTTTGTCATCAAAATCGTACTTGAAATTCGCCCTTAAATGACTCTGGTTCATGGAGAAACCAAAAGTGAATTCATTCAGCGGGTTTTGTTCTCCCAATATCTCAAAATTATAATGATCATGCCCCACGGTTATTTCACTCTCCAGCCTTTCATTGTAATAATGTAGCCAGCTTAGATTGATGTTCTGGTTTTGATAGGAAAAAGTGGTGTCGGTATCCAACCTGAAGCTGTCTTGGCTTAGGTAAGAGAAAAGCTTGAGCTCGTTGTTGTCGTTGATTTTGTGTCTCAGGTTGAAGTTGATATCGTAGAAAGATGCCCTACTGTCGCGGAACTCAGATTCTTCGTCCAAAAAGTCAAACAGCCAATTGGAATAGGTGGTCCTTCCGCCTACCGCAAAAGTGGTGTTTTCCGATAGTGGGCCGTGTAGATAAAGCCTGCTGGTCATCAGGCCTATTCCGCCGCCGCCGGATATCTTTTCTTCGTTTCCAAATTGGGCTTTTACATCCAAAACAGATGACAACCTCCCGCCGAACTGTACCGGAATTCCCGCTTTATAGAGATCGACGCTCTCCACCAGGTCGGGATTAAAGGCAGAAAACATACCGAAAAGGTGCGTTGGATTGTAGATGGTGGACTGGTTAAAGAGGATCAGGTTCTGGTCTGCAGCACCTCCCCGTACATTAAAGCCTACGCTGGCTTCACCCACTGTTTTCACCCCAGGCAAAGTTAATACCCCTTTAAGCACATCTACTTCCCCCAGTACCGCGGGGACTTTTTTGAGAGATTGCACGGAGATGGACACGAGGCCCATTTCCGGCCGTTCTATATTGGCCGATTTTTCCGAAGTGACCACCACCTCAGACAGGGCAATGATGTTGTCGTCCATGTCGATATTGAGTGTTCCGTTGCCCAAAAGGTTGATCTGCCTTTGTTCCTGATAGGCCCCGAAGCTTTGGACGATCAACGTATGCCTGCCCTTGGGCAGACTGATACTGTACTCTCCGGTATCGCCGGTGATAGCCCTCTCTGACTGGTCTCTGGCGTAGATGATGGCTCCGATGATCGGTTCCTTGGAATCGACGCTTTGGACTTTGCCGCGCAGTGTGGCATTGCCGCCTGCCGAACTCCGTTGGCCGATATCCCAAAGGCGGTTTTTGGCAAACATCCTTTCTTCCTGGCTTTCTGAAGCGGCTTTATCTTCCTCTTTGGGACGTTCTGCACGGGAGATAAAGTACGTTGGGGCGAGGTTCAGAGCCATCTTTTCGTTGGTGGTGATAAAGACCCTATTTTGGCGATCAATGGTGTAATTAAGGCCGGTTCCGGAAAAGACCACATCAAGAATTTCGGCTAGGGTATGTTGATAGGTATGGACATTAATGGGAAGGCTGTCCACGTCTGCATTCTTAAAGTAAAAGCGATAGCTACTTTGGGCTTCGACCATTTTGGCAAAGCTTTCGAACGAAATGCCAGAAAATACTCCGCTTATTTTCTCTCCGGAATCCGTCTGTGCATGAAGGGACAAAGGGAAGAGGAGCAAGAAGAAGGCGCTTGTCAGTAAAAATTTATTCATGCATTTTTTGGTTAGCCAATTCCACAAGAAGACTAAGGTATCTCTCCCTGTCTCTTTTATATTTGACTTTCTCCTCCCTCAAACGGGGCTTTAGATCTTTTGGGCGCAGGTTTAGTAGTTCAAAGGCATCTTTGCGCTTATTTATCGAAAGGAGCTGCCCCTCAATTTCCAAAAAATACCGTTGCTTATTGATATACTTATCAAAATCTTCGAAGATGGAACTTCGTTTTTTCAACTCTTTCCAATGCTTGCAATAGAGCCCGATTTCATCCTTGACAACCTGCCGATAGAAGCCGTTTTTATGGTAATAGTAGCTGGGAACATTGTCTTTTCGGACAAAGGAGGAGCCATCTGACAAGGTGAACTGATCGACTTTTAAGTGGTTTAACAGGGTATATTGCCGATGGATGGGGTTGATCGTGACCAGGACATCGTACCAGACATTATAATCAAGCGGCACCTCGTGAAACTCAAATCCGCTGATAACCAGATTACCGTTTTCAAAGCCGTTATCCAGATAGAAAGAGGTTTCATTCACCGATCGGTGGGGAGCCATGAATTGCCCACCCATGTGGAGATCGGGAAAATGGGGAATGACTTTGGAATAGGAGGCCATAAAAGGATCCGCCGGATTTTCCGTTTGTGCCCGTAAGAGCGCCGGGCTGGCCATGAGAATGAGTATCCCAAAAATCAACTTATGCATCTTCCTGCCTTTAACTATAAAAATTAAACAATCTATTCTCTCTTGACGTGGTTCTATTTCGAAATATAACAAATACAGATTAATTTTTTCCGAATTCTTTTTAAGAGGTAAAAATCGAATGGGAATAGAATATATCCTCCAAAAACTG
>DATGMS010000151.1:0-24504 GCA_035307285.1 Cyclobacteriaceae bacterium | reverse complement strand
GAAAAAGCCACCTTTGTCAATTCCACTTCCTCCTCGGAGATAAGGGTCAATTGTCTAAAATCCTCATTGGGGAAAAAGATGTCCGTCAGAACCGTTAATCCTCCATCCGCAAAAAGTTCTACAGAAGCGACATCCACGAGCAAGGTCATCTGAATTTCATCTTCGTGGATAAGGCGAGGCGCGGTATGTCTTCCAGGAAAGTTTTCCTTAAAGGGTATCTTGTTGGCCTGCGTACGGTCCGTGTAGTATTCATTTTTATCTTTATCAAAACCTACTACCATCGCTTCATTCAGCGAGTTGGATATCCTAACTTGGAAACTCGCATCAGACGGTACCGTAAAATCTAACCGATACGCAACAGGAATCCCGCCCCATTGTTGATGTAAGGGAAGCGAATCCTTTACCATTAATTTGGAAAATGATTGCACAGCACTAATAATCTGACTGATCTCCTTTACAGGAGTGGAAGTAACAAACCAACTGCCGTTGACCTTCTTCAAGTCCAGTTCACGCGGAAAAGTATTGGCACTCCGCCAACTTTCAGTGGGAACTTCATTGGCATAATCCCAATTGCTCATCCATCCCATGAATATCTTTCTACTACCTGTATTGGAGAAGGTGACTCCGGCATAATTGTCTCTCCCGTAATCCATCCACCGCACCAGCGAATCCTTTGGAACAAATTGCTCACCATCAAAATCACCCACGAAGTACTGCGTCGCCGATCCTCCGTTCGCCCCACCTGGATTGATGCTGACCAATAAGACCCAAATGGTCTCCCCATCCTTTTCGAAGGAGATAAGATCGGGGCATTCCCAGACCCCGTCGTGGATCCCGATCCCCTCGCCAAACTCACTCAAGCGTTCCCAATCCCTGAGATTGGGCGAACCATAAAAAGTAATGGTCTGTTGGGTTGCCAGCGTCATGATCCACTGTTCGGTAGCTTCGTGCCACATGACCTTTGGGTCCCTGAAATCAGCTATTCCAGGATTCGGTAGTACCGGATTGCCCTCAAACTTGATCCAGCTTCTTCCTTTATCTGTACTATAGGCAATGCTCTGATATTGGTGAAGACCGGTTTGTTCTTTTTCCAGCTGTGGATTATGATGGGTAAAAATCGCCACCAAGGCATTTGATCCAAACCCTGCCGTATTGTCCTTATCCACAACGGCACTTCCAGAAAATATGGTCCCCAAGGTGTCAGGATATAGAGCAATCTCCTGCTCCTCCCAACGAACTAAATCGGTACTAATCGCATGCCCCCAATGCATCGGTCCCCAGACGGTACTGTCTGGATTATGCTGATAAAACAAATGATATTCCCCATCCAAATACACCATTCCGTTAGGGTCATTCATCCAGCCCTCCCTCGGAGAATGGTGATAGACAGGCCTGTACCTCTCCTCCAATTGAGACATATCCTGAAGAGAGGATCGGCTTGGTTCCGATCCACAACTAAAATACAACAAGCTGGAAAACAAGAGTAAAATGCGGAAAGAAGTCATCGGGAAACAGTTAAAATATAAGCCTCATTGGTGAGTTGAACATCTATTAGGATAGGCATCAGCCAATACGCAAGCCGTCGGTCACTACTCTTTCTGGCTTTATCAATACGACCTTGCCATCATTATCTACTGCGCCTAGAATCAAACATTCACTCATAAAGTTAGCAATTTGTTTGGGTTTAAAATTGATCACCGCTATTACTTGCTGACCTACGATCTCCGCGGGATCATATAAAGCGGTAATCTGTGCGGAGGATTTTTTGACCCCCCATTTGCCGAAGTCTACCAACAATTTTATGGCCGGCTTCTTGGCTTCTTTAAAAATATCAGCTTCAATAATGGTACCCACTCTCATTTCGACTCCTAAAAAATGGTCCCAACTTAGAAACTCATTTACCACGGTTTTCATCTCTTCTATTATTAATCTGCTACGTAAACTATAAACTTGATTTTTTTCTTCTTGTTGTCATCCTTAAATTGAAGTAAATTTAACTGAGCAGAAATAAAAACTGAACCACAATGAACGAAATTGATGCGTATATACAGCAATTTCCGGAAACTGTCCAGCATATATTGAAACGTATGCGGGAAATAATCCGAAAAAACGCCCCTGAAGCCGAAGAAGGTATGGCCTATGCCATGCCTGGATACAAGACCAACAAAAAGCCATTGGTCTATTTTGCCGCTTTCAAAAACCACATTGGCTTCTATGCGACCCCTTCAGGACATGAGGAATTCCAAGAGGAACTTTCAAGATATAAACAAGGCAAAGGTTCAGTACAATTCCCATTGGACCAACCCATACCCTACGATCTCATAGAAAAGATAGTGAAATTTAGAGTAATGGAGAATAAAACTAAGAAATAACAAGGAATAGAATAGTCAGTGGTCGCTACATTCAACCTATTAAAAAGAAACGCTCCCGCCATGAAAAAATTAATATTCGTCCGGCATGCCAAATCAGACTGGGGCGATCCGTTTTCCCCGGATCACCAAAGGCCACTCTCCCTCAGAGGTTTGCGCGATGCTCCTTTTATGGCACAAAAACTCAAGAAAAAAAACATTTCACCCGACCTTATCCTATCCTCCGACGCTAAAAGAGCGGAAGCAACTGCATTGATCACCGCCGAGAACCTCCATTTCCCTAAAAGCCAGATTAAGTTTTCCCCAAACCTCTACCATGCCTCCTCCCACACCTTACTGTTGGAAATAAAAAAGATTCAAGATGAACATGAAACCGTTTTTTTAATCGGCCATAATCCTGGACTGAACGATATCATCGAGCTACTCGGTGGCGATTTGGACAACCTTCCCACCTGCGGCCAATTTGGGTTTACCTTCAAGTCAGAAAGTTGGTCGGAAATCCGTCCGGAAAATGCGGAAGTATGGTTCTTTGATTACCCGAAGAACAAGACCTAAAGGATCAAAACTCCCTTACATCCTGTAGCACATCCTTGAACTTATCGGAGTGTTCCATCAAGTATATTATCTTTGCCGCCACTTCCTCGGGGGTTTTTAGGTGGCGATCCGATTTATAGGATTTGAATTTTTCAATATTACTGAAATCCTCCTTGTCAGATAACCGGATTTGTTGCTGCATGGCAGTATCAATAATTCCGGGAGATAAGGCGTAATATTTAATCCCCATCTTCTTCAGCTTCGACTCCTCCTCTGCCACCCGGGACATTTGATTCAGGGCAGCTTTAGAACTGCAATATCCCGACCAGCCATCCATTGCATTTTGCGCCGCACCTGAACTGATATTGACAACGATTTTAGTCCCTTGTTTTTTCTGATACCTTTTTACAAATTCATTCATTAGAACGGCCGGTGCAATGACATTGACCGCATGAATTTTTTTAATGTTCACTGGATCCAGCCTCCCTAGGTGCGCAATTTCTCCAAGCCACCCCGCATTATTGATCAAGAAAAAGTTTTCGAATTCATCCTCAGGAAAAAACCTATCCAATTGACTGACCAATAGCTCGGTATCTCCCAAATCAATATTAAAATGGAGGAGATTTTCTCTCTCCTCCATTTCCGACCTCGAAAGGCCAACTACAAGATTTTCGCCTGACAGCAGCAGTTGATCCACCAAAGCTTTTCCCAAACCTCTACTGCATCCTGTGACAATATATAGTGACTTCTTCATATCGATAGACTGTATAATTGTGGAATCATCAAATTAGAACATCGCTGGACTGTTGACCCGCTTGAATGTTGACTTAAGAAAATCTCGAATCGTCTGATTTCGAGTAGTTGACTACCGAATGTGGAGCACCTGTTTTAACTTCAACATCTCGACGGTTCACCAGTTAGTCATTTAAACATCAAATTCCAGCTTACAAGATGTATTGCGAAAGATCCTTGTTTTTTACCAAGCTAGTTAGCCTTTCTTCCACCATTTCCTTGGTGATCATGATCTTCGAATTGGCTTGAATTGTATCTGGGACGTCAAACAGGAAGTCGTTTAAGAGATGACTCATCACCGTATGCAATCTCCTTGCGCCAATGTTTTCAACTTCTTCGTTTATCTTGAAAGCAATTTTGGCAATCTCTTCTATCGCATCATCTGTGTATTCAAGATAAACCTCTTCCGCTTCAAACAGGGCCTTATATTGCTTGGTCAACGCATTTTTTGGTTCTTTCAGGATTCTTGAAAAATCCTCCTGCGTCAAGCTGCTTAATTCTACACGGATAGGAAACCGACCCTGCAATTCGGGAATCAGATCAGAAGGCTTACTCACGTGAAATGCACCCGCTGCAATAAACAGGACGTGATCGGTATGCACCAATCCGTATTTTGTATTGACGGCGCTACCTTCCACAATAGGGAGCAAGTCCCTCTGTACGCCTTCCCTGCTGACGTCAGGACCACCTCCACCTTTACCACCTTTGGAAGCTACTTTATCTATTTCATCAATAAAGATGATTCCATTGTTTTCGGCCAGATGAATAGCTTCTTCCTTTACTTCATCAAAATCAATGAGTTTGGATGCCTCATCTTCCATCAATACTTTCCGAGCTTCCCGTATGGTCAATTTCCTTTTCTTGGTGGTCTTTGGCATCATATTGCTCAACATGTCCTGAAGTCCTGCCATGCTGGCATCATCCATCATTCCATTGCCGATCATGCCTATACCTGCCGGCATGGCTTGCTTCACATTGATTTCGATTTTCCGTTCTTCCAGTTCTCCGTTTTGAAGTTTCTCGCGGAACTTCTCTCGAGTCTTCTCATTGAGTTCTTGTTCCGACGCTTTGTCTGGGTCGAAGTTGGAAGAACCGTTGGCAGGAGAAAAGGAATGCCCCTTCACAGGCGGAATGAGAATGTCCAAAAGAATGTCTTCAACGATCAAGGCCGCCTTTTCCTTTACTTCCTCGTTTTTCGCTTCCTTCACCAGATTAATGGATTGCTCCACCAGATCTCTTACCATACTTTCCACATCCCTTCCCACATAGCCCACCTCAGTGAATTTAGAAGCTTCCACTTTGGTAAAGGGGGCATTGGCGATCTTCGCAAGCCTTCGGGCGATTTCGGTCTTACCCACCCCTGTACTACCTATCATGAGGATATTGTTGGGAACAATGTCTTTTTGGAGGTCGGATTTGACCATCAGTCTCCTGATCCGATTCCTCAAAGCTATGGCTACATTCCTTTTGGCATCGTCCTGGCCTATGATATACTTATCAAGTTCGGCCACGATCTGCCTTGGAGTTAAATTGAGTATTTCTTTCATAATTATGTTATAACTACTATGAACTTTATTCCCATACCATCTATTGGCGCGGGTCGCAAGTATCTTATTAAGCTTATTTCTCGACCGAACTGGCTTCTTTCTCGAACACGAAGTTTACCGCATCCTCAACCTTCTCCTCCAATAAGGCGATTTCAAGCACTTGCTTTACATTTTCAACAAAGTGAAACTTGATTCCTTCTATATAATGTTGATCAATCTCTTCTATGTCCTTCTGATTGCGGTCGCATAGGATGATTTCCTCAATCCCTGCCCGCTTTGCAGCCAGGATCTTCTCCTTAATCCCACCTACCGGCATGACTTTACCCCTAAGGGTAATTTCTCCGGTCATGGCCAATTTGGATTTCACCTTCCTTTGGGTATAAACGGAGGCAATGGCAGTCAACATAGTGATTCCGGCAGAAGGGCCATCCTTCGGCACAGCACCGGCCGGCACGTGCACATGAAGATCGTATTGTTCAAAAACCCGATGATCAATACCGATTTTATCTGCTTTGGATTTAAGGAAAGAAATAGCAGTCATAGCCGATTCCTTCATTACGTCTCCCAACTGGCCGGACAAGGTCAACTTGCCCTTTCCCCGGCTCAGCGAGGTTTCTATAAACAGAATTTCCCCGCCTACTGACGTCCATGCCAAACCAGTAACCACTCCCGCAACGCTGTTGTCCTGGTAGATTTCTTTGTCAAAAACCTCTCCTCCAAGAATCTTCCTGACTGACTGGGAGGTGATTTTCTTTTTATAATCCTCCTCCATGGCAATGGATTTTGCCACATTTCGGATCACTTTACCGACTTGGCGCTCCAAGCTTCTGACACCGGACTCCCTGGTGTAATCCTCAATGATCTTCACAATCGCATCGCGTTCGAAAGTGATTTCCCGCCCTTTTACCCCATGTTCTTTTCTCTGCTTCGGGATGAGGTGTTTTTTCGCTATTTCTACCTTTTCCTCCATGGTATAGCCTGTCACTTCAATAATTTCCATTCTATCCCTCAGGGCAGGCTGTATTCTCTCCAATGAATTTGCCGTAGCAACAAACAGCACCTTGGAAAGGTCATATTCTACCTCCAGATAATTGTCGGTAAAGGAATGGTTTTGTTCAGGATCCAATACTTCCAAAAAGGCAGAAGAAGGATCTCCTCTAAAGTCGGCACTCAGCTTGTCGATTTCATCCAAAACATATACAGGATTGGAAGTTTTCACCTTCTTCATGTTCTGGATGATTTTACCAGGCATGGCGCCAACATAGGTCTTCCTATGGCCGCGGATCTCTGCCTCATCGTGCAAGCCACCTAGAGACATCCTCACATATTTACGACCCAAAGCCTTGGCGATGGATCTTCCCAAAGAGGTCTTCCCTACCCCTGGAGGACCATATAGACAAAGAATAGGTCCTTTCAGATCATTCTTAAGCTTTAAAACAGCCAGATATTCAATGATTCTTTCTTTGACTTTTTCCAGCCCATAATGATCTTTGTCCAGAATGTTTTTTGCTCTCTTCAAGTCGAAGTTGTCAGGAGTATATTCATTCCAGGGAAGGTCAACCATGATTTCCGCATAGTTCAACGCTATAGGATACTCCGCTGCCGAAGGATTGATTCTCGTCAGCTTGTCCAGTTCCTTTTCGAAGTGCTTGGCGATGTCCTTCGACCACTTTTTCTTTTTCCCCTTCAGCCTTAGGTCCTCGATTTCCTTTTCCGGACCCTCCTCCCCTAGTTCTGTCTGCAGAACTTTCATCTGCTGTCGCAGAAAATAATCCCGCTGCTGCTGGTCAATATCTGTATGTACTTTCTTTTGAATTTCACTCTTCAGCTCCAGCATCTGGATATCCTTCATCATGTATTCCAAAAGCAGCGTTGCCCGCTCTATACCGTCATTGATCTCCAGCAATCTCTGCTTTGATTCCACCGGAGCACTTATGTTGGAAGAAAGAAAATGGGTGAGGAAAGGTGTATTATCGATATTGTCAAGGGCAACTTGGGCTTCTCTTGGGATTTCTGGATTTAATAGCAAAATCTTTGCGGCAGCATCCTTTAGCGAACCCTCCAAAGCTTCTATTTCTTTATTTTCCTTTGGAAAATACTCTTCCAAATAATTAACCCTTGCCTGAAAATAAGGGTCTTCGGTAACCTCTTCAGTGATTTCAAACCTCTTTTTTCCTTGTATAATAATAGTCGTGTTGCCGTCCGGCAGGATAATCATTTTGATGATTTTAGCCAATGTACCCACGTGGTAGATATCACCCCAAGATGGATCATCATTGTTGTGCTGAATCTGAGCACAAACGCCAATCAACTTGTCGCCTCTTTGGGCTTTCTTAACAAGCTTGATCGAACGTTGCCTTCCTACAGTAATAGGGATAACAACACCCGGAAACAATACGGTATTTCGAACTGACAGAATAGGAATAACTTCCGGGTATTTTTCCGGCTGAACCTGCTCTTCATCATCATCCGTGATCAACTGGATAAGTTCGCCCTCTTCCGGATAATCCCCCATTATTAAAGATTGATATAACTGATTTTCGTATTTGTTCATAAAGACAGATTGACTGTTAGATTGTCAAATTGACGTAAAATAAGAGAAGAACCTTTAACTATTAAAGGTTCTTCCAAATAACTCAATGGACATGCCAAAGATAAATACCACCCAGAATGGCAGGTAGATTGAAATAAATAGTTTGTATAATGATGCTTACAGAAGAATTTTTTTTCTGGCCCAAGCTGCATTGTCTCCGGGAGGGCCTAACCTCCCGTAAATAGTTTTAAAATATCGTTTCCGATCACGAAAACCATCAATGCCAATAGAAGTACCATGCCGACTTTTTGGGCATTCTCGAGGAAACGGTCTGAAGGAGCCCTACCCGAAATCATTTCATAAAGCAGGAAAGTCACATGCCCCCCGTCGAGCGCTGGAATGGGCAGCAGGTTCATAAATGCCAACACCATTGATATCAATCCGGTCATGGACCAGAATTTTACCCAGTCCCAAGTATTTCCATAGATCTTGGCCATACCGATCGGACCCGTCATATTATTCACTGAGACTTCACCCGTAAACATCTTGCCCATGGCCCTCGCATTCAGAATGACCGCACTAAAGGCCCTTTCTGTACCTTGGGGAATGGACTCCAAAAACGTATATTTCCTAACTACCGGCTCCAACAACGGTTTTACTGCAATACCAATGGTCCCATCTTCCCTAACCTGTACAGAGGAGGAAAGGACCTGATCTTCCCTCTGGACTAGGAGCTCTACCTCCTGATTTTGATAAGCATCGAGCGCATCCTGCAAATCATTGAAATAATTTATTTTCTGTCCTTTTACTTCAATAATTTTATCCCCCTCTCTCAGATCCATCGCCGCCGCCGGTCCTGCGGGGTCTACTTGAAATACTTCGAAAGGATAGCGGATATCGATAAATTTGGACATGCTCTCTTCATTTGAGAAGGAGTTAATGAAGCCTTTGGGAATATCTACTCTTAATATTTCGCCGTTCCTTTCCACCGTATAATAGCCCCCACCGCTAAGTAAGGCATCTCCGCCGCTCAGGTCGTTCAGGCTTTCATAGGCGATACCATTGATGTCCAGCACCTTGTCCCCATCTTGAAAACCGATCTGTTCACCAATTTCATGGGCTACAATACCATGTTCGATCACCTGATCGCGGGAATAGAAAGTTTCCCCCCTATTATACACCAAGAAAACGAAGATAATAACCCCGGTAATTACGTTGACTACTACACCGCCCAACATCACAATCAGTCTTTGCCAAGCAGGTTTCGCCCGAAACTCCCAAGGTTGTGGCTCCGCAGAAAGTTGCTCCGTGTCCATGGATTCATCCACCATTCCGGAAATCTTCACAAATCCTCCAAGAGGAATCGCTCCAATGGAATACTCTGTTTCGCCCCATTTAAATCCTATAATTTTTGGCGGAAAGCCGATAGAGAACTTCTCCACCCTCATTCCAAACATTTTCGCGGTGAGCAGGTGACCCAACTCATGCAATCCGACCAAAATCGACAGGCCCAGCAACAACTGACCCACCATCACTAATGTATCCATTCCTATTTATTATGCTTGTTAATTAATTCAATCGCTGTAATCCTCGATATCTTGTCTGTTTCAATAAAATCTTCCAAAGATGGTTGTTTAACAAAATCCACGTCGTTTAAAGTTTCATTGATAATATCTGACATTTCCAGAAACCCAACCTTATCTTTTAGAAAAGCATCCACTACGATCTCATTTGCTGCATTCAGCACACAGGCTGCGTTTCCACCCCTTTCAAGAGCATCGTATGCCAACTGAAGATTCCTGAAGGTCTCCAAGTCAGGCTTTTCAAAATTCAATGATGGATATTGGGCAAAATCAAATCTGGGAAAATTCGAAGGAAATCTCTCGGGATAAGTTAACGCAAACTGGATTGGAATACGCATATCCGGCAGCCCAAGTTGCGCTTTGATGGATCCATCTTCAAACTGGACCAGAGAATGGACAATGGATTGCGGATGGACCACCACTTCAATCTGGGAAGGCTCCACCCCAAATAGCCACTTGGCCTCGATAACCTCCAGCCCCTTGTTCATTAAAGAGGCAGAATCTATCGTGATCTTTGCTCCCATATCCCAGTTAGGGTGCTTTAAAGCTTGTTCCTTAGTGACAGTTTTGAGGAATTCACGGTCCTTTCCCCTGAAGGGTCCCCCTGAGGCTGTCAAAATCAATTTTTCTATGGGATTATGAAATTCCCCTACCAGACATTGAAAAATAGCAGAATGCTCCGAATCTACTGGGTAAATATTGACACCTTTGGAACTGGCTAGTTTGGTAATCAGCTCACCAGCAACCACTAAGGTTTCTTTATTGGCCAAGGCAATATTTTTACCCGCATTTATGGCGTGGATGGTGGGTATAAGCCCCGCATACCCCACCAAAGCAGTCAACACCACGTCAATGGTATCCATCTCTACGATCTGAGCCAACGCAGACATACCTGTATAGACCTTGACACCCTGGGGTTGTAGGGCGTCTTTGACCATATCATACTTATCTTCATTCCCGATCACCACCGCATTGGGCGTAAAGTCCAAGGCCTGACGAATCAATAACTCCGCATTGCTCTGAGCCGTAAGCACCTCTACTTCGAACCTATCGGAGTGGCTTTTAATAACTTCGAGTGTTTGTACTCCTATACTTCCTGTGGACCCCAACAAGGCCACCCTTTTTTTGTCTGACATGGATTATATTTCCTAACTCCGCCTCTTTTGTTTCTTTTCGTCCATTGTGGAGAAGAAAAACCGAAAGGCTGACAAATTTACAATGATAAAAGACTTTTCCTTGGATTCTCTGCCTCTTTTTCCTGACAAAAACGGTTGGCACTTTTTTCGAAGCTTCTCTCGGAGCGATATTTGACCATACAGGCATTTTAGACGATAATCCATGTCGATCTTAAAATTTGTTAAATTGCAAATCCGATGATGGCTATTACCGTTATTAACCGATAACCGCAATGACATGAAGAATATCATACCCACTTTTATCATCGCCTTCTTGGCAGGAATATTAGGCGCATGGTCGTATGAGGCGTTGAACTTTAGCGAAAACCATAATTTTCCCACGGCCTTAGCTGAGAATGCAACTCCTAACTTATCCGTAGGTTACAATCCACCTGCCCCTAGGGTTGATTCCAACTTACCCGTTTCATTTGTGGAGGCTTCGGAAAGAAGCATGGAATCGGTAGTTTTTATCAAGAATTTCGCTGGAACAGATTACAGGAGATACAGCATGTTTGACTATTTCTTCGGTGAAAGGGGAGCCAGCCCACAGCAGGTAAGTACAGGTTCAGGGGTCATTATCAGTGGAGATGGCTACATCATTACAAACAACCATGTCATCGATAGGGCAGAGACCATTGAGGTGGTACATCAAAGAAAAACATACAAGGCAACATTGGTAGGTGTAGATCCGAATACGGACATCGCCGTGCTAAAAATTGAAGCCAACGACCTTCCCGCAATCAAAAAGGGCAGCAGCAGAGACCTAAAGATTGGTGAATGGGTCATTGCGGTAGGAAATCCTTTCAACCTTACCTCCACCGTCACTGCCGGAATCGTCTCTGCTAAAGAACGACAGATCAATATATTGGGAGGTGACTTTCCTTTAGAATCATTTATCCAGACTGATGCGGCTATTAATCCGGGAAATTCGGGAGGCGCTTTGGTTAATATTAACGGTGAACTCGTGGGCATTAACACGGCCATTTTGTCCAGAACAGGTTCTTACACCGGTTATGGTTTCGCAGTTCCAGTAGATATCGCTACGAAGGTCGCAAATGACCTAATTGAATATGGCGAAGTCCAAAAAGCCATCCCGGGAGTAGACGTGGTTGATATCACGCCAGAACTGGCAGAGGAAATGGGACTGAAATCCTTAAATGGCGTCATTGTCACCCATGTCATCCGTGAGGGTGCGGCAGAAGGGTCAGGCATCCAGAAAAATGATGTTATTACAGAAATCAACGGCAGCCCCATTAGAGGAAAGGGCAATTTTGAAGAGGCGCTTTCCTACTACTACCCAGGAGATAATGTTTCCATGACCTTGCTTCGAAACAACAACAGGAGAACCGCGCAATTAACCCTCCAAAACCTGGAAGGTGGGACCGGCGTTATCAAACGGGAATTCTACGGTTCCCAAATCTTAGGTGCGAGGCTAGAAGCTGTTAATGCCATAGAAAGGGATAGGCTGAACATTCCCCATGGCATTAAGATCACCAGCCTGTCAAGAGGATATCTACGTGATCTCGGTTTAGGAAACGGCTTTATCATCACCCAGATCAACGGAAAACCCGCTAGAAACCCTTCTGTGATCGGTGAGTTTCTTGAGAAATATAGTGGCAAATTACTATTAGAAGGTGTCACGCCGAAAGGGCAGCCCTTTATGCAATCGTATAATGTGAGGTAGTATTCTGAGGGTAGGAGACGGAAGACCGGGGTCAGATTGAGGATTATGGGGCGGAAGTCCGATCTCGGAAGTGGCTTATACCGATTTAGGCAGCATCAACAGAAAGGGCAAAGATTGTTGGTAATCCAACTCCTTATGCTCAAGCCCGAGGAGGCGAGATCGAAAAAATCATCGTCTCTGTTCTTTCTATTTAGCTGTCAGCTATTCCATCTACTTCCTTCCTTATGCTCACCGCTATTTGCGCCAGCTCCTCATGGTCTAGGTTAAGCTTTAGTCGGGTAAAGTTCAGGTCGTCAATAGTATCCATCGGAACAAGGTGAATATGCACATGAGGCACTTCCAGCCCTATCACGGCCGTACCTATTCGAGTACATGGAATGGCTTTCTTTAGGCCCAGAGCCACTTTTTTGGCAAATAGGTGAAGTCCCATATAAATATTGTCTTCCAGATCAAAAATGTAATCTACTTCAACTTTCGGAACCACCAGAAGATGCCCTTTGACCAAGGGCATGATATCTAAAAATGCAATAAAATCCTCGTCTTCTGCAACGATATGCCCTGGAATTTCTCTATTGATGATTTTGGTGAATAAGGATGCCATGGGCTAAAAATAAAAAAATCCCGATCGGAAAACAATCGGGAAACTCAATTAATGAGAGATTTCTAAAATTTCGAACTCCACTACCCCAGCCGGAGCGTTGACCTGGGCGATATCCCCTACCTTTTTCCCCAGCAGACCTTTTCCAAACGGGGAAGCAGTGGAGATTTTATTTTCCTTTAGATCGGCTTCTTCCTCCGAAACCAGGGTATATGAAACTGTCATGCCGTTTTTGACATTTTTAATCTTTACCGTACAGAGTACACCGACTTTTGAGGTGTCCATTTTGGAGTTGTCGAGTACCCGGGCATTGCCCACGACTGCCTCTAATTTGGCGATCTTCAATTCCAAATGACCTTGAGCATCTTTGGCCGCATCATATTCGGCATTTTCGCTCAAGTCACCTTTGTCCCTCGCTTCCGCTATTTGCTTGGCGATATCAGTCCTACCCTTGGTCTTCAACTCCTGAAGTTCATCCTTCAGCTTCCTTAGACCCTCTTCTGTATAATACTGTATTTTTCCCATTTTCTAATATTTATAATCCATGGAAAATAAAATAACGGCCACATTCCTGAGACCGTTTCCTTATTCTGCTTCTGATATGTAAAGAACAAAGGTAAAGTAATATCAACTATAAAACAATCGATGTCAGACTAAATTACGGAATTTTTAAATCGCTAATCCCCCCTAACAGTTTACTAACAAGTACTTTATTGATTTTTTCGTAAGATTGAAATGTCCATCCCGCGACATGGGGAGAGAAAAGAACATTGGGTCTTTCGGCCAGCATTTGAAAAGCCTCCTCAAGGGCGGGATCTAGTTTTTCCAGCTTCTCTATTTCCAATACATCCAACAATGCTCCCCTCAATTTCCCACTATCCAATGCCTTGTTTAAGGTGTCAAAACTGATCACTTCTCCCCTCGCCGTATTGATCAAATAGAAGGGCTTGCGGAAACCATTTACTACTTCTAGGGTAAAGAAGTTTCTAGTTTCCGCAGTAAGGGGAACATGTACACTTAATATATCCGCCTCCTGTTGAATTTCCTCAAAAGACACCTCCTCTACTCCTTTGCCTCCAAATCCGCTTTTGTATTTGTCATAAGCCAACACCCTAACATCAAATCCTTGAAGCCTTTTGGCAAAGGCTTCCCCCATATTTCCAAAACCGAAGATGCCCACCGTCTTTCCAGCCAACTCCTCTCCCCTGTTCTGCTCCCTATCCCATATTTTCGACCGAACCTGCCGATCGGCGCTGGGAATATGGTTAAAAAGTGCCAAGAGCATTCCTAGGGCATGTTCTGCCACTGCATCCCTATTGCCTTCCGGGGCATTATATAAGTGTATAGATCTCTCTTCAAGATAAGTTAGGTCGATTTTGTCTAACCCCGCCCCAGCCCGGCCGATAAATCGAAGCTTGGTAGCTTTTTCAAGCAAGGGCCTGTCCATGGTAGTTTTGGACCGGATGATTAGCCCTTCGTATCCATGAATTATCTTCTCAATTTCCTCCCGCTTAATCTCCGGTCTATAGTCCGCCGTGAAACCCTCTTTTTCTAATAAAGGAATGATGCTGGGATGCATCTCATCTATAATCAGTATTTTCATGTTAAGGTCTAAAGCTTTAATAAAAGTGTGGCCACAGCAAAATACACTCCCAAACCTATCAAATCATTGGCAGTAGTGATAAAAGGACCGGATGCCATTGCAGGATTGATCCCTATTTTATCCAGAATAATAGGAGTAAAAGTCCCCA
Source organism: Cyclobacteriaceae bacterium (assembly GCA_035307285.1). Classification (GTDB taxonomy): domain Bacteria; phylum Bacteroidota; class Bacteroidia; order Cytophagales; family Cyclobacteriaceae; genus DATGMS01. The sequence goes on along the minus strand of DATGMS010000151.1, from coordinate 9,938 downwards.
TAAAGGAAGCCAAAACTACCACACTAAATAGGGCCACAGAAACCACTGCTCCAAAATTATAGGCTTCGCCGTAGATAAAAACGATTGTAATAAATACAAAAACAGCGAGCACCATACCATTAAGCAAGGCTACCAACAGCACTTTCCCAAACCGTCTCCCTAGACTTTCTTCAAAAATGGATTTATTAGCCAGCGTCTGTACCACCAAAGAAGAGGACTGAATACCTACGTTTCCGCCTGTGGCAGTAATTAGAGGAATAAAAAAAGCCAAAGCCGTGACCGCATTCAATCCCTCTTCAAAAAAACCTATAAATCCTGCTCCCAATAATCCGCCCACCATGCCGATCAACAGCCAAGGTAGGCGTGCCTTGGATAGCTTATATACTGAATCCGACTCTTCCACGTCCTCGGAAATACCTGTCATGGCCTGAATATCCTCTTCGGCTTGCTCCCTCATCACATCGAGGATATCATCTACCGTGATCCTCCCTACCAGTTTGTTTTTGGAGTTGACTACGGGAATGGCCTCGAGATCATACCTTCTCATGATTTCCGCCACCTCTTCCCCGTCCATTCCGGTAGGGACAGAGATCACCTCATCCTCGTAGATGTCGGCGATTTTGGTGTGGGCTGAAGCTAAGATTATTTTTTTTAGAGATACCCTTCCGAGTAGCCGTTCCTTGTTTCCTACCACATAGATAGCGTAGATTTTTTCCACGTTTTCTGCCTGTCGCCTGATCTCTTCGATGGTCTGCACCACAGTCCAATTGATATTGGCCTTGATCAATTCCTTGGCCATTAACCCACCGGCACTATCTTCGTCGTACCGCAGCAGGTCGAGAATGTGCTTGGCTTTTTCTTCGTCCTGAAGATAACTGATGACTTCTTCCCGGTCATGGATTGCCAACTGGTTCAAGACGTCCACAGCATCATCTGATTCCATCAGATCCACCAAAGGGGCCAGCTCCTGGTTTTCCATGGCTTTGATGACCCTGTTTTTTGGATCCTCATCCAGTTCGATCAGGATGTCGGCAGAAAATTCATGTTCCAACGTCCGCAGCACAAAAAGTGCTTCCTCCATATCCAGCTCATCCAACAAGGAGGCGACATCCGCTTCATTGGCACTTTCCAGTGATTGGCGGATATAATCCGCATCTCCCAAGGAAATATTTTCTTTTAAGCTTTCAAGATATTCTTTGGAGAGTTCAAATAATTTTACTGTTTCCAAGACTCTTGTAGTTTATTGGTTAGTTGGACAAACTCCTCGACACCCAGTTGCTCTGCTCGCTTATCTAAAATCGGATGAGTTTTCATCCCTTCCGACAATCCCATTGATTTCAGGGCATTACGCAAGGTTTTCCTTCTTGTACTGAAAGCTTGCTTCACTACCCGGAAAAAAAGCTTTTCATCACAATCCAGGTTTTGCACCTCGTTTCTTACCAGCCGGATCACCCCGCTTTTGACCTTTGGAGGCGGATTAAATACCTCAGGAGGCACCTCGAAAAGGAACTCAATGTCATAAAACGCCTGTAGCAGTACACTTAAGATCCCATAATCCTTTTTGCCCTTAGGGGAAGCGAGTCTCATCGCCACTTCCTTTTGCAACATGCAGACTACTTCTACGACTTTATCTCTTTCTGGAAGAATTTTAAAGAATATCTGAGAAGAAATATTATAGGGGAAATTACCGGCAACGATATATTTCCCCTCAATAACCTCTCCAACATTAAATTTCAAATAATCTGCTTGGATGATTTTCTCCTTCAGTTTTGGGTATTTTTTGTTTAGGTACTGAACGGACTCGGAGTCTATGTCCAACAAAAAAAGGTCCCAGTCTTGCGCTATCAAAAAATCCGTGAGAACCCCCATACCAGGGCCTATTTCCAGTACCTTGGTGACACCCTGATGGCCTTTCACTGATTTGGTAATATTCTCAGCTATCTCCAGATCGGTGAGAAAATGCTGTCCGAGCTGCTTCTTAGGCCTGACTTGTTCCATTTTAGTTCTCTGATAAATTTATCATAAATTGCGCATTCAAAATTAAGACAATATATGCTAACCTCAATAAGATTGACTGATTCTCCCTTCCATAATCATTTGGACGAGGCTGTGATCTTTATCGCCCAAGAACAGGAAATAATATCGTTGGCTTTGAATGAAGAGGAAAAATCCTTCCTGAGGAAAGCGCTGTTTGAAAACCAAAAGGATTCTTTCCTATGGTCAAGAGAGAACTCGCAATGTCTTTTCATTACCTCCAAACAACACGCCTCGAAGAATTATCTTCTTGAGAATGCGAGAAAATCCGGTGCCAAAGCCTGGGTATCGGTCAAAGATTGGGAAGCCCCAAAAATCTTTTATTTCGGCCAATCGGAGGGGCAGTTTCAAGCTTTTTTAGAAGGGTTACTGCTCACTTCCTACAGCTTTGACAAGTATAAATCAAAGAAAAATAAGGCACTTTCTTTCATAGAAGTGAGTTGTCCTTCTATGGACTCCGCTTCTTTAAGGGAGTGGGAAACTACTGTAAAAGCTACCTTTGAAGCAAGGGATTTGGTCAACGAACCGGTCAGTCACCTGGACACCCTTCAATTAGGTGAAGAAATAACAAGATTGGGAGAAAAATACGGCTTTGAAACGGAGCTGCTTGACAAAACGAAGATCGCGTCACTAAAAATGGCCGGCCTCTTGGCAGTAAATGCCGGCAGTAAGGTGCCGCCGCTTTTTGCAGTATTAAAGCATGTCCCAAAAAGTAGCAAGAACCAGGCACCGATCGTGTTGGTGGGAAAAGGTATTGTCTATGACACGGGGGGCTTAAGCCTCAAGCCGACGGCCAATTCCATGGACTTCATGAAATCCGATATGGCTGGGGCAGCCGCCGTCATTGGGGCTTTTTGCGCCATCTCCTCTCTAGACCTTCCCATGGAGGTGATCGGACTGATCCCTATCACCGACAACAGGCCAGGCTATAATGCCATGGCTCCGGGAGATATCATTACCTATGCCAACGGCAAAACGGTGGAAATTCTTAACACTGACGCCGAGGGAAGACTGGTATTGGCGGATGCATTGATCTATGCCAAAAAGTACAAGCCACAACTGGTGATAGATTTGGCCACCCTTACCGGATCCGCAGCCGCAGCCATTGGAAAAGAAGGAGCTGTAATGATGGGTACCGCTTCCAAAGAAACCAAAGAATCGCTGACGGAAGCAGGCTCGGAAGTTTTTGAACGGCTGGTGGAGTTCCCGCTATGGGAAGAATATGATGAGCAAATCCAGTCAGAGATCGCAGATATTACTAACTTGGGCGGGCCGATGGCAGGAGCCATCACCGCCGGGAAATTTCTGGAGCATTTTATAGACTATGAGTGGATCCATATCGATATTGCCGGGCCATCCTTCAATAAAAAACCAGACAACTATAGACCGGCGGGCGGGACAGGATTTGGGGTAAGGCTACTTCACCGCTTTTTTGAAAAATATCTAACTGAAAAAGAATGAGCACAAAAAGAAAACCCATAATAGGGATCAGTATCGGTGATATCAATGGAATAGGACCAGAGGTGACTATTAAAGCACTTATGGACGCAAGGGCGCAAAAATCCTTCACCCCCGTCATCTATGCACACGGCAAGGCACTTACCTTTTACCGCAAGCTCCTGAACCTGGATGATTTTAACTTTTTGCAGATTAGAAATGTGTCGGAAATCCACCATAAAAAGATCAATGTGATTAATGTGGTGGATGAATGTCCGGAGATTATCCCGGGGGTCGAAACCGCCGAGGCAGGCAAACTGGCTCTTGCGGCACTGGATCATGCTATTAAGGACCTAAAGACTGGGGAAATCGATGCTTTGGTGACGGCTCCGCTCAACAAAAACAACATCAACCAACCCGGTTTCAAATTTATCGGCCATACGGAATATCTTACCAATGCCTTCGGAAGTACAAAAAGCCTGATGTTTATGGTTACTGAGGACATGAGGATAGGTCTGGTAACAGGCCACGTGCCCCTAAGGGAAGTTGCAGAGCACATTACCGCAGCCAAAATCAGGGAAAAATTAGAAATGATGATCAAATCCCTGGAAGCCGATTTTGGCATTCAAAAACCGAAGGTCGCCATACTGGGATTAAATCCCCATGCAGGTGAGGACGGACTTTTAGGGCGTGAGGAAGATGAGATCATCCGCCCACTTATTAAGGAATTTAAGGAAAAAGGAGCCATGGTGTTTGGCCCCTATCCATCTGACGGGTTCTTTGGAATGATGCATCAGCACAAATTTGACGGAGTGCTGGCCATGTACCACGACCAAGGATTAATCCCCTTTAAATCCCTGGCTTTCTCGACCGGTGTGAACTTTACCGCCGGCCTACCTATTATAAGGACCTCTCCTGACCACGGAACCGCCTATAGCATAGCAGGTAAAAACATGGCAGATGAGGGATCGATGAGGTCGGCGCTATACCAAGCGGTGGATATCCTCTCAAAGAAGGGGAATTGGGAGGAAGAATAAAATATTTTCGACATTGACTGTAGATTTTGGAAATACTTCCTTAAATTTGCGGTCTTATTAGCAGGAGGAAACGTGAAATTCTTAAGGAATTACGATGTAGAGATCATCCGACTAAAAGAAGGAAAGCATGTTTTTTCGTTCGAAGTCAATGATGAGTTCTTCAGTAAATTTGAAGATAACCACCTGGTTTCGAAAGGAGACTTGGTGGCCAAGGTGGTGCTAAACAAGGACAATAACCTTATTGAAGCGCTATTTGATATAGATGGGACTGTGGAATTGGTCTGTGATAGAAGCTTGGAAGTCTTTGATTATCCGTTAAAAACCGAGGAAAAGGTACTTTATAAGTACGGTTCTGAGGAACAGGAGATCAACGAGGAAATTTATATCATCACCAGGGACACGCCTAAATTAAGGTTTGCGCAATTGATTTATGAATTCATTCTTTTGGCAATTCCAGCCAAAAAAATCCACCCTGATTACCGGGAGGAAATGGATGATGAGGATTTTGAAGACGAAGGCCAATTGGTGTATTTGTCAGAGGAGGATTGGGACGAAGAAGACGATCAACCTCTGGACACCGAAGAAAATACCGATCCCCGATGGGAGATATTAAAGAATTTAAAGAAAAAAGATTAATCTAAAAATTGCATAGAGATGGCACATCCTAAACGGAAAATATCCAAAACCAGAAGAGACAAGCGTAGGACACATTATAAATTGACTGCGCCTGGTCTAGCCCAATGCCCAACCACTGGGGAATTTCACCTGCCGCACAGGGCTTTCTGGCTCGACGGAAAGCTTTACCATAAAGGTCAGGTGATCATGGAAAAAGAAGTGGTTGATTAATCTGATAAAATACAAAAAAGCCATCCCATTACACGGATGGCTTTTTCCTCTTTATAGACCTATTCAGCAAATGTTAACTGCTGGATTTTTTTATTTACATCTTGTTAGCCAAAAACCTTACATTTATCATTCTACTCTGGGATTTCTTTGGTGGGGAGTGACATTTTAAATAGTTTTGTATCCTAAAATTTTCAAGAAAATACACCGGATAATTGCCTACCAACAATTAGAAAAAGGGAATAAGAAGTAAGCATGGCATTATCGTTGAATGGTTCTTGTTCTAAAACATGTACTAATGGAAAAAACTAAAGCTGTCATAACGGGTGTGCACGGTTGGGTTCCCGATTATATTTTGACCAACAAGGAACTGGAAACCATGGTGGACACCAATGATGAGTGGATCACCACCCGGACAGGCATAAAAGAGAGAAGAATCCTTAAAGGAGAAAACCAGGGGACTTCTGTCATAGGAACCGAATCCGTAAAGGGCTTATTGGAGAAAACCAATACCAATCCGGAAGACATTGACCTTATTATTTGCGCGACCGTTACTCCAGACATGCCCTTTCCCGCTACAGCCAACATTATCGCGCATAATGTGGGGGCAAAAAACAGCTTTAGCTTCGATATATCTGCAGCCTGCTCGGGGTTTCTTTATGGCCTGACCATGGGCAGCCAATTTATTGAAACCGGCATGCACAAGAAAGTGATCATAGTCGGTGCGGACAAAATGTCTTCTATTGTGAATTATGAAGACAGAACCACGTGTATTATCTTTGGTGATGGCGGTGGGGCTGTTTTATTGGAACCTACCACCGAAAACCTAGGAATAATGGATTCCATGCTTCATGCAGACGGCTCTGGTGCTCCCTATTTAAACATGAAGGCTGGGGGAAGCAGAAGACCGGCAACAATGGAAACCGTGGCGGCAAAAGAACATTACGCCAGCCAGGAAGGCTCTATCGTATTCAAATTTGCCGTCAACAACATGGCGGATGTCAGCGTGGCCATTATGAAAAGGAATAACCTGACTTCCGATGAAGTAGATTGGTTAGTTCCCCACCAAGCCAACAAGCGAATAATTGATGCTACTGCGAATAAAATGGGCATCGGATCTGACAAAGTGATGATGAACATCGAAAAGTACGGCAACACGACCGCCGGAACCCTTCCCTTATGCCTATGGGATTACGAGTCCCAGCTGAAAAAGGGAGATAACCTTATATTAGCTGCTTTTGGAGGTGGATTTACCTGGGGAGCTATCTACCTGAAATGGGGATATGATCCAAAATAATAATTAAATGACTAAATAATGGCAAGTACCGCAGATTTCAAAAACGGCCTTTGTATGGAATTTAATAATGATATCTATACCATTACTGAATTTCAGCATGTCAAACCGGGTAAAGGACCGGCCTTCGTAAGGACTAAACTAAAAAGCCTCACCACCGGTAGAGTGCTTGACAAAACCTGGAATTCAGGTGAAAAAATCACTACTGCCAGGGTAGAAAAACGTCCCCATCAATTCTTATACTCTGATGATTTGGGATACCATTTCATGGATTCAACGAATTTTGAGCAGATCTCCATAGAAGAAAAGCTTTTGGAAAGACCAAAACTCATTAAAGAAGGGCAGTTGGTAGACATCCTCATCCATGCGGAGACGGAAACGCCCCTGGGGGTGGAATTGCCTGCTTTTGTGGAATTAATGATCACCTACACTGAACCGGGAATTAAAGGTGATACCGCCACCAACACCCTGAAACCGGCAACCCTAGAGACCGGGGCTACGGTAATGGTTCCATTGTTTGTAAACCAAGACACCATGATCAAGGTGGATACCAGAGATGGATCTTATTCCGAACGAGTCAAATAAAGTCAAGCCTGTAGAGCCACTCAACGATCAGGGCCGTAAATTTATATCCCGATACTGAGAGCTCAATAAACCAATAGATTATGAAAGCCAAAGAGATTCAAGAACTAATAGATTTCATTGCCAATTCAGGACTTGCTGAAGTGAAGATTGAAACAGATGAATTTAAACTTTCTGTTAAGAAAAACGCCGTAGTCCACTCTGTAAAATCCGTTGATCCTGTACCAGCAGTTTCCACGGAGCAAAACACGGTGAAGACGCCGTCAGCGCCTCTTCCTGTCGCCAATACGGCAGAGCCCACTGATAACTCCAAATATCTGGAAGTAAAATCACCTATGATCGGCACCTTCTATAGGACACCCAACCCTGATTCAGAGGCTTTCGTAAATGTAGGCGACACCATTTCTGTTGGACAGACGGTGTGTATCATTGAAGCGATGAAATTGTTCAATGAAATTGAATCTGAAATATCTGGGAAAGTCGTTAAGATATTGGTGGAGAATTCCTCTCCAGTGGAATATGACCAACCTTTGTTTTTAATAGATCCAGCCGGATAATCCAAGTTCAACCTATCCCAGACATTGTGTTCAAAAAAATATTAATAGCAAATAGAGGGGAAATTGCCCTGAGAATCATCCGGACCTGCAAGGAGATGGGCATCAAGACCGTGGCTGTATATTCTACAGCGGATAAGGACAGCCTTCATGTGAGGTTTGCGGACGAAGCCGTCTGTATCGGCCCCCCATCCAGCAAGGAGTCCTATTTGAAAATCCCCCGGATCATTGCCGCCGCAGAAATCACCAATGCGGATGCCATCCATCCAGGATATGGCTTCTTGTCCGAAAATGCGGAGTTCTCCAGAATCTGCGAGGAATACAACATCAAATTTATAGGTGCCACTCCTGACATGATCAACAGGATGGGCGATAAGGCCACAGCCAAAGCCACCATGGCGGCTGCAGGCGTACCGACCATTCCAGGATCCGAGGGACTGTTGGAGAGCATGGAAGAAGGCATCCTATTGGCCAAGGAAATGGGTTACCCGATCATCCTGAAAGCTACCGCTGGCGGTGGCGGACGTGGAATGAGGGTGGTAAAACAGGAAAGCGAGTTCAAAAAGGCATGGGACGATGCCAGACAAGAATCCGCCGCGGCATTTGGGAACGACGGGCTTTATCTGGAAAAATTCGTGGAAGAACCCCGCCATATTGAAATACAGGTCATAGGAGACAGCAACGGAAGAGCCTGCCACCTCTCTGAAAGGGATTGCTCCATCCAAAGACGTCACCAAAAGTTGCTTGAGGAAACCCCATCTCCGTTTATCACAGATGAACTGAGGGAGAAAATGGGAGCGGCCGCCATTAAAGGTGCCGAGGCCATCGGGTATGAAGGAGCCGGGACGATTGAGTTCCTAGTGGATAAACACAGGAATTTCTTTTTTATGGAAATGAATACCCGGATCCAGGTGGAACATCCGATCACTGAGGAAGTAACGGATTTTGACCTGATCAAGGAACAAATAAAAGTAGCAGCCGGAGAAAAAATCAGCGGGAAAAATTACTTTCCTAAACTGTATGCCATGGAATGCCGGATCAATGCCGAAGACCCGCTTCACGGCTTTAGGCCCAGCCCAGGTAAAATCATCAACCTCCATCTTCCCGGTGGCATAGGCGTTAGGATTGACAGCCATGTCTATGCAGGATATGTCATCCCGCCCAACTACGACTCCATGATCGCCAAGTTGATTGTCAGCGGGCAATCGCGCGAGGAAGTCATCGTGAGGATGAAAAGAGCTTTGGAGGAATTTGTCATAGACGGGGTGAAAACCACCATTCCGTTCCATCTGGCGCTTTTGGACGATCCTGAATTTAAAGCCGGTAATTTCACCACGAAGTTCTTGGAGACGTTCGATTTCTCGGTCATCAAAAATTACTTATAGAGAACGTTTGTTTCAAATAGTTGAACCATCGAGGCACGGAGCACATTAAGAAGCCTGAATATCAAGCCTAAATGCTCCTCCACTTCTGACGGTTTTTATCTGAAAGAAATTAATGTTCTACAATACCATAACCCCCTAAACGCAATCCAATTGTGGTTTAGGGTTTTTTTTTGATATAAATCAGGCGCCGGAAAAGATGGAAATAACATGCAGCTCCTGAGACTTGACGTCCACTACCTGCGAAAGAAGCCTCAAGGGCTTCAACAGGAATAACTTGGCTTCCCACTCCGTACTTCCACCTTCCTACTACTCTAAAAAATCCATACTACACTAAAAAAAAGTCGGATTGAAATGATAAAAGCCTACTTGAAACGAAAAAAGTCCGTTTGAAATGAAAAAAACGGATTCCGCAACGAACTAAGTCCGTTTGCCTCAGAAAAAATCCTATTGCCTTAGATAAAATCCTATTGCAATGAAAAAAGTCGATTCGAAATGAAAAAAACGCGTTCCGCAGCGAAATAAGTCCGTTTGCCGCAGAAAAAATCCTATTTCCTTAAATAAAATCCCTATTGAAATAGAAAAAGTCAATTTGAAATAAAAAAATCCTATTTCCGCAGACTGACTACAGCAATTAAAACAAATACCATCGCCCAGAAGGATTTAGCACCGGTTTTTTTAATTCTATTATCAGCTTATAGGCCTTGTTTTTATATGGATTTGTTGCATTCTTGAATTTATACCCTCATCTTCAAATCATCAACTAAAGGTAGAC
>DATGMS010000150.1:0-2597 GCA_035307285.1 Cyclobacteriaceae bacterium | reverse complement strand
AAGAAAAGCTTCACGAAAACAAAACCTTCAAAGCGATTATACAGACTGGCCTTGTCTTCAAGGGTATTGAGTTTGAGGAATGTGTATTCACGGATTGCGATTTCTCCGACAGCCAGTTTATGAATGGGAAGTTTGCCAACTGTGAGTTTATCGGCTGCAACTTGAGTATGACGAAATTCGGGGGGACGACGATAAACGATGTTTCATTCAAAGATTGCAAGCTGTTGGGGATTAATTTCTCGGATAGCATAGATTTTATGTTCAGTGTGGCATTTGAAAAATGCGTCCTGGATTATTGTTCCTTTATGGGAAAGAAAATGGTCAAGACGAAATTTTTGGATTCGTCGATAAAGAATGCCATTTTCACCGATGCTGATCTTACGAAGGCGGTATTCGACCGTACAGATCTCTCAGGAACAGTATTTTCCCAAACCATACTTAAGGAGGCCGATTTTACCACGGCATTTAATTACAGCCTTGATCCGGCATTGAATGTGGTAAAGAAGGCCAAGTTTTCGCTCCACGGGCTTCCCGGGCTCTTGACTAGGTATGATATAAAGGTGCAGGAGTAATAAAGGGGAGTATTTTAGTATAAAGTACAACGTATCAAGACTAGATGGGAGAAGAAAGAGCAAAGAACAAAAGATCAGAATAAGCCTAGCGATTTGCCTACCATGGACCAAGGACTATAAACCAAAACCACCGGGGCGTCTGCTTCGGTCTTCCCGCTTCCCACTTCTACCCTCTTTTAATCCAGCCTCACCGTTTTTCCAGTCTTGGCACTTTTCTTTGCCGCTTCGAGGATCTCTACCACTACTATATTGTTTTCTAAAGACGACAAATCCTGAGATGGCACCATGATTTCTTCCCTGACCACAGCTGCCAAAAATGAGAAGGGATCGTCATAGGGATAGGGACGTGGTTGCAATTTTCGGCTTTGTTCCTGATTTTCCCCTTTCAAACGGGATTTTAAAGTAAGGTTGTCGGCGGCAATCACATAGCCATGTTGACCGTATACCTCCATATCTTTTCTGCTAAACGGCCAATTCCACGAAGCTTGAATAATTCCTTGAGCCTTGGGATAGTGTAGGATGATCGTAGCCTCATCATCTACTTTGGGGTAAATCTCCGGCTTGAACTGCTGGAGAACTGCGGTAACCGCCGTTGGTTTTTCCCCATTCATCAGCCAAGTCAATAGGTTGGCGCCATAGCAGCCGAAGTCTATCACCGCCCCGCCGCCGTTTCCTACCGGATCGGTCAGCCAATCCAAAAACTCCTGATTAACCCCGATTTCCATAGGGCCTTCGTGCCCGTCGTGTACGACCACTTTGCGTACTTCACCGATGGCGGCTTCCTCGTTCAAGAGTCTGAAAGCTTCCTGGTTGGTGGCGTACCAAGTGGTTTCATAATTCGTCAGCAGGTGAATATTATGCTTTTTGGCTAGTGCTTCCATTTCTTTGGCATGAGCCACACTGACGGCAAGGGGCTTCTCCACCATCACGTGGATACCTAAAGGAGCGAAGGTTTGCACTACAGCCAGATGCTCATAGATAGAGCCAAATGCGGTGACTGCCTCTACGTCTACCGCCTCAACCATAGCTTCCATGGATGGATAAACCATCGACATAGGGAAGTTGTACTGATTGGAGAACCGCTGGGCAAGCCCTTGGTTAGGCTCTACAATACCGACAACTTCAATGTCTCCCCGATTATCCCTTCCAAATATCCAATGGACATGCGAATGGGTGAGCCCTACTACGCCGATTTTGACGGGATTGTCGGATTGGGCTTTTCCTACGTGGGCGAACATCAGGAGAAGGAGAATGAAAATTGGGAGCCTCATGGTTGATTTATAGTTTGTTCCGACTTACTAAGATAAGGCTAAACTTGTTGAAGCTTTGATCTTGAATAAAAAAAAGAGCTTTGGAACAAAAACTTTTTCTAAAAGCATCTTGCAAGTTGAATTGAAGTAATATATTTGTGCCTCCAAAACCCCTGCCCGGGTGGCGAAATTGGTAAACGTTGCGGTCTCAGAAGCCGTTGGGAGAAATCCCTTGAGAGTTCGAGTCTCTCTCCGGGCACAAAGGAAGTTAAAATAATTTCACGCAAAGGTCGCGAAGTTATACAGGCTAAGGCCGCTGAGTCTCAATCACAACTTTTTCTATCCCTCTGATTTATGTTTCTGCTTCACCTGCCTACCGAAGGCAGCCGTGAAAGACTATTTCGTCATCATATTTTTCTATTTCCTCAAAACACTCCTTTTACATCCTGAATAATATTTTTAAAAAACGGAATGTTGGCGTTATCCTTTCTTTTTTTAGCCCTGTTCTTTTGCCGTATTTTTTTGTTTTGTGTAGCTCCTTTTACGACCACAGATCTTACTGAAATGCCGACTTGCCCGCTATACCACGGGTTGCGCCCGATCAGGTTAATGTTCGGCTTGTAGTCCAAGGATATATTGGCTTTTAGCAAAGTGATTTCTACCCCAACGATTAGGTCTACTCCCACGGTGGCATTTCCGTAAGTAGAGGTTATCTCTCGGGTAGCAGGGTCTTTAGTGACGCTCACTTCGTTTCCAGCTGAGAGTCCTGTGCCGT
>DATGMS010000149.1:0-13030 GCA_035307285.1 Cyclobacteriaceae bacterium | reverse complement strand
CCCCAGCTTCGGATATTACCCTTGCTATTTCAAGAAGAACCCCCACTCCACTTCCCCCATCATTGGCGCCGTCGATGGGTTCGTCTATCCTTTGGCTGTCTTTGTCGGCTATCCTTCTGGTATCCCAATGCGCTGCCAGGATAATCCTTTTTTTCTGTTCCGGCTTATAGGAAGCAATGATATTCGTCAATTCCAATGTCCTTCCATCATAGGTGGTAGCCCTGAGCTCTTGCCCCTGTACTTCCAAACCCCAGCCTGCGAACTTGTCCATCAGCCATTGCCCTGTTGCTTTATGCTCCGGGGTATTGGGTACACGGGGGCCAAAATCCACTTGCTTTTGGATAAAAGCATAGGCAGAGTCTGCGTTAAAGGCAGGAACAGGTTTGAAATCCTGTGTGACCCGCTCGTCTTCCACATTCTCAGTGGTTTTTCCACAGGAAAACAATACTGCCGCCAGCGCTACTATCCACCATACATTACTCTTCATATGCCCAATCTATTTTGTCTTTCATATCTTTCACGACAATCCCTATTCCCTTAAGAGAAGCCCTGATACCATCTACTTTATCGTAATCACGTGCCTGCTTTGCCTGCCCATACAATCCCATTAAGGTATCAAGAAGCTCCAGGGAATTGTCCGGCTGCTCTTCTTTTAACCCCAGGATATCCTCCACCAAAGAGACGTAGGAGTTTAGCATTTTCTCAAAAGCTTCCTGCCCAAAAACAGCCGCCTTCAATTGCCCTGTATACACACTGTTAATTTTTTTCAGCAAATTAAACAAAAAGCCTATGGCCTGGGCGGTGTTGAAATCGTCTGAAAGCGCACGAAACGCATTTTCCAGATTATCCTTGACAAAATCCACCTGTTCTTGGTCCACCGCTATCCCCTCTTCGTCGGAGAAGCGCAATTTCTTGGCAATCCTCAACCCATTAACTATTTTTTTATAGCCCTTTTGCGCTGCTTGGAGAGCACTATTGGAGAAGTCCAAAGTGGAGCGATAGTGGGCCGTCAAAATAAAATACCTGATAGTCATAGGGCTATAGGCCTGCTCCAGGACATCATGGTCGCCGTTAAACAATTGCTGCAACGTGATGAAATTGCCCAGTGATTTGCCCATCTTCTGCCCGTTGATGGTGATCATGTTGTTGTGCATCCAGTACTTGGCAGGATCGACGTGGTTACATGCATTTCCTTGTGCAATTTCGCATTCGTGATGTGGAAATAGAAGATCCATCCCGCCGCCGTGGATATCGAATTGCTTGCCGAGGTATTTTGAACTCATGGCGGTACATTCCAAATGCCAGCCCGGAAAGCCCATCCCCCAGGGGGAATTCCATTTCATCAAATGCTCCGGTGAGGCATTTTTCCATAATGCAAAATCGATCGGATTCCTCTTTTCAGATTGACCGTCGAGTTCGCGGCTGCCGCTGATCAGCTCTTCAACCACCCGTCCCGAGAGCCTGCCGTATTTCTTCTTTTCGTTGTACTTCAACACATCAAAGTAAACGCTCCCGTTGACGAGGTAGGCAAGGCCTTCTGCCAGAATATCCTCTACCAATTGGATCTGCTCCGGAATATGTCCGGTCGCCCTTGGCTCAATACTCGGCTTAAGCGTATTGAGGGCTTCCATATCTTTATGGTACGAGTCCGTATAATTTTGCGCCACTTCCATCGGCTCCAACTGGTCAAGCTTCGCCTTTTTAGCAATCTTGTCTTCCCCATCATCTGCATCGGCCTCCAAATGACCCACGTCGGTAATGTTTCGGACATATCTCACCTTATAACCCAAAAATGTAAGGTACCTTAAGACGATGTCAAAAGTTATTGCCGCTCTTCCATGGCCTAAATGGGCATCCCCATACACGGTAGGGCCGCAAACATACATGCCCACAAAGGGTGGGGTAAGCGGTTCAAAAGGTTCTTTTTGGCGCGTAAGGGTGTTGTATAATTTTAATTCATTTGGATGCATAGTGCAAATTTATCAAATCCATTCAAAATTTAAGCTTTTAGGTAATCAAAAGGGCAAACTAGGTGAGACTTCTGCATTTCTAAAAAAGGGAAAGCACATTGTAGTTTCAGAAACAGAATAGAGTGCTCATAACAGCCAGAAAAAATACGCATTAAGCAGGAAGATCACGGGGAAGAATAAAATGTAGTACTTTCATTACTTTTTTTACAGAAAATATTTTATTACCTTTGTTCCGTATTAGCCTAATACTAGGGAGGGGACACAAAGTCCCCTCTTTCATTATGGTATATCGAAGGGCTCGTTTTTGAAGGCAAAGGTAGGACGTGGTGACCGCATAACTGGCTTATCTCCAATGGGCTTTGTGAAAATAATCAAAAACAAGATGCTAATATAAATAAGAACAGCAATATGGGATTGAAGCAAACTATTGAAGAGATTGTGGAGAAACATCTGCCGGATGAAACTCATTTTGTAGTAGATGTTGAAATTGGCGAAAATAGCCCTCAACAGCGGGTCAAAATCCTTATCGATGCTGATGGAGGCCTCAACATCAACACTTGCGCCATTGTGAGCAGGGCTGTTGGTGAGGAAATTGAGGCGAAAGAATTACTAAAGGAAGCCTATGTTTTGGAGGTCTCCTCTCCTGGACTGGACTACCCGCTCGTCTCCCGCAGACAATATGAGAAAAACATCGGCAGGAGTCTGAAGGTCAGCCTTGCGGACAAGTCAGATGTGGAAGGAGTTTTAGAGGCGGTAGAATCCTCTTCTATTATTCTCAGAGTGAAGAAAAAAGAAAAAGGCAAGAAGGCTACTGAAGAAGTCATGTCAGTAGGTTTTGAGCAAATACAGAAATCAATTGTGTTAGTCTCTTTTAAATAAAAACAATGGATGCTAAAGTTCTAATAGAATCATTTGCAGAGTTTGCAAGATCAAAAAATGTGGATCGGCCAACGATGATCCGCATCTTGGAAGACGTATTTAGAGCGATGATTCGTAAGAAATATGAAACGGATGAGAACTTTGATGTCATCATCAATGCTGATAAAGGTGATCTTGAGATTGTCCGGATCAGGGAAATCGTGGACGACGATTCTGAAGATATCTGGGACCTGGACAAAATCAGTCTAAGTGAAGCCAGAAAGCTGGAGCCTGATTTTGAGATCGGAGAGGAAACCTACGAGAAGATAGAACTGGTGGATTTCGGGAGAAGGGCGGTAATGATGGCAAGGCAGACTTTGATTCAAAGGATCAAGGACCTTGAAAAAGATTTGCTTTTTCAGCAGTATGAAGAGCTGGTAGGAGAGATTATCACGGCAGAAATTTATCAGATCTTGGGACGTGAAACCCTTTTGATGGATTCAGACGGAAATGAATTGCTCCTTCCCAAATCTGAACAGATCCCAAAAGACCGGTTCAGAAAAGGGGATAGCACCCGGGCAATTGTCCACAAGGTAGAAATGATCAACGGAAATCCGAGGATTATCCTATCCAGAACATCTCCCATCTTTTTGGAAAGATTGTTCGAAAACGAAGTTCCTGAAGTCTATGACGGGCTGATTACCATCAAAAAAATCGTAAGAGAGCCGGGAGAGCGGGCAAAAGTTGCGGTAGAGTCTTACGATGATCGGATTGATCCCGTGGGTGCCTGCGTAGGTATGAAGGGAAGCAGGATACATGCCATCGTGCGAGAGCTTCAAAATGAAAATATAGACGTAATCAATTACACCGAGAACTTGGAGCTGTATGTCTCAAGGGCTTTGAGTCCTGCGAAAGTTTCCAGCATACAGGTGAATGAGGAAGGTAAAAGACTCTCTGTCTTTCTTAAGCCGGACCAGGTGTCCTTGGCCATTGGAAAAGGTGGGTTCAATATCCGCTTGGCCAGCAGATTGGTGGGTTATGAAATTGATGTCTTTAGAGAACTTTCTGGTTATGAAGACGATGAAGACGTTGATCTATCGGAATTTTCTGACGAGATTGAGGCATGGGTAATCCAAGAACTGAAAAAAACAGGCTTAGACACCGCAAAAAGCGTGTTGGCATTGACGCGGGAGGATTTGATCAGAAGAACAGAACTTGAAGAAGAGACGATAGACGAAATCTTCAGGATCTTGAGGCAGGAATTTGAACAGTAAAATAATGATAGTTTAACCGCTATCGGTGTTATATTTACACAACCATAAAAATAGCAATAGGTTTTAGCGTATGTCAGAAGATAAAATGATGCGATTGGGCCAGGTAGCCAGGAAGCTAAACGTAGGTATTTCTACGATTGTGGATTCCATGGCTAAGAAGGGCTTTGACGTAGAAGGCAACCCGAACTCAAAAATCAGCATGGAACAATTCAACATGCTGGCTAAGGAGTTTAAGTCTTCTGCGCAGGAAAAGGAGGAGGCATCCCACCTTTTCATTGGCAAACGTCACAATGAAACGTTTACCATCAAGGCTGAATCTGAACCAGAGCAAATTAAAAAACAAGAACCTGCGAAGCAGGCTCCGCAGGTGGAGGAGAAAAAAGAAACCAAACCAGAAATAGAGAAAGTCTCAAGTGAGGCTCCCAAGCTGGAGGGCATTAAAGTACTGGGTAAAATTGACCTGGGAGCTAAAGGACGCCCTGCAGCAAAAGTAGAAGAGGCTGCCCCAGTAGCAGAGACCCCAAAAGTAGACCCTAAAGAAGTAGAAAAACCAGTGGAGCAGGAAGCTCCGAAAGCCGAGACGGTGGAAAAGACACTTGAAAAACCTAAAGAAGAGGTTAAGAAGGAGGTTCCTTCTGAAGAAATCCCTCAGGCTGTGAAGTCTCAGGAGCCTATAATTGCTAAACCTGAACCTGATCCCCAAAAGGAACAGAAAACTGACACGCCTAAGGAAATTAAGGAAGAGAAAATAGTTGAAAAACCAGCTGCTCCCCAAGCTCCTAAAGAAGAACCGGCCCCAATTGCTGAAGAGAAAACTGAGGAACAACCTTCTGACACGTTAATTTCAGCAAAGGCGGATGCCTTGAAAGGTCTAACTGTATTGGGCAAAATCGAATTGCCTAAAGACAGACCGAAAAAGAAATCTAAACCTATTGCTTCCTCTGACGAGAAAGGAAAAGACAAAAAGAAGCGACCTCGTAAGAGGATCGACAATAGAGGCAAACCTACTGGAGAAGCTGCCAAGCCTGGGACCACAACCGGTGAAGGACAAGCAAGACCGGGTACAGCAAGGCCCGGCCAAGGAACTGCAAGACCTGGTCAAGGTACTGCGAGGCCTGGCCAAGGTACCGCAAATCGAGGACCTGGCGCGAGACCCGCGGCAGGAAGTCGTGGAGGAACCACAGGAAGCAGACCGGCCCAAGGCTCCAGATTCCAAAAAGCAGAGCCTACCCAAAAAGAAATCCAAGACCAGATCAAACAGACACTGGCAAGGCTTCAGGGTGGTGGAAGAGCCGGTGGTGGAAGAGGCAAAAACCGACGAGACAAGCGTAGCGAAAGAGACAAAGAAGTAACTGACGGACTGGACGAAGTTAAGGTATTAAGGGTAACTGAATTTATTTCAGCCAATGACCTTGCTTCTTTATTGGATGTGTCAGTCAATGAAATCATCTCTGTATGTATGTCACTTGGACTTTTTGTATCCATCAACCAGAGACTGGACGCGGAAGCAATTACTATTATTGCCGACGAATTTGGATATGAAGTGGAATTCTCCAAAACAGATGAAGAGGAGGATGAAGTTGAATATGTCGATACGCCTGAAGATCTGATAGAACGGGCTCCCATTGTCACTATCATGGGCCACGTGGATCATGGTAAAACCTCTCTTTTGGATTATATCCGAAATGCCAAAGTAACCCACGGAGAAGCAGGGGGAATCACCCAGCATATAGGCGCCTACAATGTGACTACCGAAAACGGCAACAAAATTGCCTTCTTGGATACTCCCGGACACGAGGCATTTACCGCCATGCGTGCTAGAGGTGCGAAAATCACCGATGTGGCCATTATCGTGATTGCTGCGGACGACAGCATCATGCCGCAAACCAAAGAAGCAATCAATCACGCCCAGGTCGCAGGTGTTCCTATGATCTTTGCCATCAACAAGGTGGATAAGCCTACAGCCAATCCCGAAAGAATAAAAGAACAACTTGCCAATATGAACCTGCTGGTGGAAGATTGGGGTGGTAAATACCAGTCCCAAGAAATTTCCGCAAAAACCGGACAAGGCGTTGATGAATTATTGGAGAAGGTATTACTTGAATCAGAGATACTGGAGCTGAAAGCCAACCCCAATAAAAATGCCGTTGGTACGGTAGTAGAAGCCTCCTTGGACAAAGGAAGGGGATATGTTTCAACCATCATGATCCAGGCAGGTACGTTAAGGGTCGGCGACATCATGCTTGCCGGTCAATATTACGGTCGGGTTAAGGCCATGTTTGACCATTTGGGCAAAAAGCAAAAAGAAGCAGGTCCTTCTACTCCTGTGCAGGTACTTGGATTGAGTGGAGCCCCTCAGGCGGGTGATACCATTAAGGTATATGATACAGAACGGGAAGCCCGTGATATAGCCAACTCCCGTGGACAGATCAACCGGGAACAAACCATGCGTACCAAAAAACACATTACTTTGGACGAAATTGGTCGAAGGTTGGCCATCGGTAGCTTTAAAGAACTAAACCTGATCATCAAAGGAGATGTGGATGGTTCCGTAGAAGCATTATCTGATTCGCTGCTTAAACTATCCAAAGACGAAGTGAGTGTCAATATTATTCACAAAGGGGTCGGACAGATTTCCGAATCCGATGTGCTCTTGGCTTCTGCCTCTGACGCTATTATCCTCGGCTTCCAGGTTAGGCCTTCCGGAAATGCCAAGAAAGTGGCAGAGCAGGAAGAGATCGAGATCAGGCACTACTCCATCATCTACGATGCCATCAACCAGATCAAAGATGCCATCGAGGGAATGCTTGAGCCTACATTTGAAGAAGTCATCACTGGAAATATCCAAGTGAGGGAAATCTTTAAAATCTCTAAAATAGGTACTGTGGCTGGCTGTTACGTGACCGATGGATTTGTGACCAGAAAGAACAAGATACGTGTGATCAGGGATGGGATTGTCATCCATGACGGCGAGATCGATCAATTGAAGCGATTCAAAGACGATGTCTCAGAAGTTAAAGCAGGTTACGAATGCGGTATTTCCATCAAAAATTATAATGATATCGAAGTGGAAGATATCATTGAAGGATACACTATGCAGGAAATTAAGCGTAAGAAATAACACGTTTTTACATAATTAGTAAAAGGGATGGCTGATAAAGCTGTCCCTTTTTTATGAGATCGACATCATGGTAGAGGCCTTGATTATATTGTTGCGCACCTTTTTTTTCATCTCTGTCGTATCCCTTATCCTTGGCTTCGTCCGTCCAGTCTATGTGCTTTGGTTTCTGGACAGATTTAACCGACTTGCGGTGCTAAAGATATTTGGAACGCTTTCCTTGCTGTTCCTTGTTCTTTATGTCGTAGCCAAATACCTGTTATAGTCAATCGAACAACCAAATTCTTCAGACTATGGAGTCTCCTTACCTGCCCATTGATTGTTCCTATTATGACCGGTTAGAGGCATGGGCAACTCTAAGGGAGGACTGTAGCATCATTTGGTCGGATCAGGAGGGCGTAAACCACCTGATAAAAAGTAGGATCTTTGACCTTATATTAAAGGGTGGCGTGGAATATCTTGTGGCAGAAAATGACCTCTATCTCCGCTTAGACTACCTAGTTTCCGTAAACGGTATCCCTGTACCTAAAGGAAGCTGTCAGGTATAAGACGCCTGGTAAAGCAAAACACCTTAATATTAGAATTATAAAGCACCCTTATCTACCCTGAACTTTAAGAACACCCCTGCCAAAGAAGTGAGAGCGGTGATAAGGAAAAACAATAGACTGAATGCGACGGCCGCATTCTCATCTATCCCCATATACTCATGGCTCAAGATAAAGACCAGTTCCCTTGCCCCTACCCCTCCTATAGTCAAAGGCAATACTGCCACAATGGAGGACAATAAAAATACAAACTGGTATTCTATGATCTGGGAATTGATTCCAAGTGCTTTTAAAATAAAAAAAGCACAAACCAATTGAAGGATTTGTACAAGAAAAGAGTAAATAAGCGTCATATTGACTGAACGCAGAAAAGCCGGAAAAAGAAACCGCATCATCAAGTAAAAAGAAATGGGAAGCAACAGCATCCCTATCACTCCTAAAACAGCTGTGTCAACAGGAAGCGAAACATCGAGTCTAACCCAAACCATCAATAAAAACATCAGGAAGACCAAAACGGCCAGCCCATTGATCCGGTCAAGAAGTACTGCCTGAAGCAACTGTTTAATGGGAGTTTTGTAGATTTTATTGAGTAAGTACACCTTGTATCCATCCCCCCCAACGCCGCCTGGCAGAAATAGATTATAGAACATCCCTATACCGTACAGCTTGAGATTTTCTAGCGTTGGAATTTTTAATCCCAAGTCGAAAAAGTAATGGTTTAAGCGGAAAGACGAAAAGATCTTGGAGAGGATAAATAACAGCAAAGCCAAGAAGAGGTAAAGCCAATCCGCCATCCTCATAATGTGTAAAGTGGCATCTGTATCTATCTTACGAAAGACCAAATACAGGGCCAACGCCGTAAGTAACAGCTTAATCAGAAACTTAACAGTATCCTTAGCCACCCTGGAAGATCTCTTTTAAGGAATATGTTTTTTTGTTCTGCGATTCGAAATAGGTTCTAACGATGATCTCTGCAACAATTCCCGACGTAATCAATTGCACCCCGCCCAACAACAGGATAAAAGCCACCATAAGGATGGGTCGCCCCCAGATATCTTCTCCCAGAATTTTTAAAACCGTCAGATAAAAGCTGATCAAGGCACCCCCTACCAAGGATAGGAGACCCAAAGTGCCAAAAAGGTGAATCGGTCGCTGGAAGTATTTTTGAAAAAATAACATGAGGATTAGATCAGCCATGACCTTGAATGTTCGGTTTAATCCATATTTGGACTCACCGTGAATTCTTGGATGATGTTTTACATCCACCTCCGTCATAGACGCGCCCTTTTGGGTAGCCAACACAGGTATAAAGCGATGGAGCTCCCCGTATAGCCCCAGATTTTGGGCAATATGGGCTCTATAAACCCTTAGGCTGCAACCGTAATCTTTTAAGTACACTTTGGTAGTGTGTCTAATCACCCAATTGGCTATTTTGCTGGGGATCTTTCTAAGCACAAAACCATCCTGTCTATTAAGCCTTCTCCCCGCTACAACATCCCAATTCTCGTTTTTTGCTTTGTCGAGCATCATGGGAATATCCGATGGATCGTTTTGGAGATCCCCGTCCATAGTGGCTATGAAAACGCCCTTAGCATGGTCGATACCGGCAGCTAATGCCGTAGTCTGACCTTGGTTAATATTGAATACCAACAAGCTGGTTCTAGCGTTGGCATGGGCTTTTATCTCAGCTACCGTTTTATCCTTGGAACCGTCATCTACCAAGATCAATTCATAATCTACATCCTTCAAGGCACTATAGACCGCAAGCAACAAGGGTTGAATGTTTTTTTCCTCATTAAAGACGGTGACTACGACGGACAATTCGGGTTGGTACATAAGCTAAAAAGAATACGACAATGCTTTTTTGGAAATAAAGCAGATAACAGGGAAATTCTGACAAAGATAAAAAATTTTGATCGGGATTGTTTATTTTGTTAACTTTCCTCTTGTGCAAGCTCTAAAATAGGGGCAAATTTAGATATCTTACGGAGAGTATGCATATTTTGGTAGTAGTTGAAATTTAATAAACCCTAAACCTAAAAAAATGAAATCATTGGACAGAAGAGAACTATTAAAAACACTTGTATTGGGTAGTGGCATAACCATTATCTCCCCTTCCTTGCTTTGGGCAACTTCAAGAAGAAAAGATAGCTTGGGAGTAGCATTGATCGGGCTGGGTTATTATAGCACTGATCTGTTAGCCCCTGCCTTACAGCACACCAAAAACTGCCACTTGGCCGGAATAGTGACCGGCACTCCCAGTAAAGCACAAGAGTGGCAAAAAAAATATAATATCGCCGACAAGAACATATATAACTATGACAACTTCGACGATATCGCCAACAATCCGGATATAGATGTAGTCTACGTAGTATTGCCTCCTTCCATGCATAAGGAATATACCATAAGAGGAGCCAATGCCGGGAAGCATGTTTGGTGCGAAAAACCAATGGCCATGACGGAAAGAGAATGTCAGGAAATGATTGATGCCTGCAACAAAAACAAAAAATCACTCTCCATTGGTTATCGGTTACAGCATGACCCTAATACCCAAGAATACCGCCGCATCGTCAAAGAGGGGTTATTGGGAAAAGTAAAATCGGTAGATTGTGCTGCCGGATATCGGGAGGGAAGGACCGATCATTGGAAGCAGAAAAAAGAATTGGGAGGGGGCGCTCTATATGATATGGGAGTATATTCTATTCAAGGAGCAAGATTGGGCGCAAATATGGAACCGGTTTCTGTTCTGTCTGCAGTTACCTCCACTACCAGACCAGAAATTTATAAAAATGGCTTGGATGAAACCACCGAAGCCGTTCTCCAATTTCCCGATGGAGTAATCGGTAATATTAAAACCAGCTTTGGAGAAAATGTGAACTTCCTGAATATCTCTTGCGATAAAGGGGATATCAAGATGGCGCCTTTCCAATCCTATAATGGATTAAAGGGTAGCAGTCCTTTGGGAGAAATCCATCATCCTTACCAGGTACCCATGCAGCAGGCCATGCAAATGGATAATGACGCAAAGGCTATTATTGAAGGCAAGCCTATGATGGTGCCGGGAGAAGAAGGCCTAAGGGATATTAGGATAGTCGAAGCCATCTATAAATCGGCAGCAAGCAAAAAAGAGGTGAAATTGTAACATCACCGGTAAATACTTGTTCGACCTGAGACTTGAACAAAAGATTGATTTGGGACAAAAGGGCTTGGCTATCCAAGTCCTTTTTCTTTATATACACCACAGCCATCATCTCTATAGGTCACCTCGATTCACCTGTTTGTACAATGAGGATTTAAAGGACTCCCTGCAGATACATTCCCTTATAGCAAGCCTATGAAATGATCCTCCACTTTAATTATGGCTTTGCCCTCCGTTGTCAGCTTGACCAGCCGATCGTTCCATAAGAACCTAGGGCATGGTATTTGAATATTATTCCTTTATTAGAGGAGCCAATTATCTCCTTCAAAAGTGGTTTAGATCTTCCAATGTGGAAAATAAGTAAACTTTAAATTACAAAAACTTATCCTTATGGCTTACAACTTTAGATATCTTGCCACAGTGTTGGGATCAGCAATGATCGTGCTATCCTGTAATTCACCAGAAAATAAGAAAGACCAAGCTGCCGAGGGCCAAGATTCCGCCTCATCGGACCCTGTCGAAACTGAAGCTCCCGTTACCGAATACACACCGGCATTCGAGGGGCAAACCCGTGTCGCAGGGGTCGAAACCGCCACGGCTTATGAAGTTACGGAACTGACCCGCGATCTAAGCAGTCCCTGGGGCATCACCAGCCTGCAAGATGGAAGGTTGCTTATTACGGAAAAAGAAGGCACCATGCGCATAGCAACCCCTCAAGGGGAATTGGGTGATCCCATTACTGGGTTGCCGGAGGTGGACTCCAAAGAACAAGGAGGATTGTTGGGAGTGGCCATTGATCCTGATTTTTCTGGCAATAGGATGCTTTATTGGACATTTTCAGAACCGGTAGACGGGGGCAACCTTACCGCAGTCGCTAAGGGTAGATTGGCAGATGATGAAAAGACCGTTGAAAACCCGCAGGTGATCTACCGGGCGACACCAGCCTACGATGGGACGAAGCATTACGGCTCCCGTATTTTATTTGATGATACCGGCAATATCATCTTCAGTACAGGCGAACGCTCGGATCTTGAGACAAGGCCCCAGTCACAGGATTTAAATTCCTCATTGGGCAAAGTCATCCGCATTACTAAAGAGGGGAAACCCGCACCGGGCAATCCGTTCGAAAACAGTGGGGAATCCAGACCAGAAATTCACTCTTATGGACATAGAAATGTACAAGGCCTGGCCTTGCATCCAGTAACCAGGGATCTTTGGGAGGTTGATTTTGGCCCAAAAGGAGGAGATGAAATCAACCTCGTCCAGCCAGGCAAGAATTATGGATGGCCAGTCATTACCTATGGAGTTGAATACAGTGGGGACAAGATCGGCAATGCTATTCAACAACAAGAGGGAATGGAACAGCCTGTGTACTATTGGGATCCAGTGATCTCTCCAAGCGGGATTACCTTTTACAGCAGTGATGATATACCTGAATGGAAAAACAATCTATTTGTAGCTGCTCTGAGTGGTCAACATGTTGCACGATTAGTCATTGAAGACAACAAGGTAGTGGGTGAGGAAAGGTTGCTTTCTGATGAAGGGCAGCGATTTAGAGATATCACGGAGGGCTCGGACGGGGCGCTGTATGCCATTACGGATGAGGGAAGGCTGTATAGAATAGGGAAATGATGGTAATAAACATCAGTGAAAGAGGCCGCGACAACTTCCGGGTTGTTAAAGTCTTACAATGACAAAAGCCTTTCCATGTGGAAAGGCTTTTTTTATCTATAATGGCGAGCATGAACTACTGCTTTGCCAATACTGCTTTCTGCTTATACTTTTTGATCTGTCTTCTCAATCCTTCAATCACTTCGTCGGTCGCACTTTCAAACGACTCCGCTTGGTTTTTAGCGAACAGCTGTTTTCCCGGCACATTCAGCTTGATCTCAACGATCTTGTTCTCGCTTCGGTCATTTTTGTCCAGCTTCATGATAACCTCGCCATCAATGATTTGATCGCAATAGGTGTCCAGCTTATCAGTCTTCTTTTGAATAAAATCAATCAGCTTCTGATCGGCTACGAAGTGAATGGATTGCATCTGTAATTTCATAATTTTTAACAGTTAAAAGTTAAACTTTATTTACGCTTTCGGATGTGCCTGATCAAACACAGCCTTGAGTTTT
>DATGMS010000148.1:0-2083 GCA_035307285.1 Cyclobacteriaceae bacterium | reverse complement strand
GGGCACATCCACAGTAATCTGATCTTTAAATCTATCGTATTTTTTACTGGCACCTCCTCCGAGGATCAATAAATCCGGAGAGAAGATTCTGATCACGTGCTTAAGGAATTTATTGAAACGTTTGCCCCAGGCTTTGTAGCTGAGCGCTTCCCGTTGGCGGGCCGCATCTGAAGCAAAATACTCTATCAATTCACCATTTTTATAATAGATTCGTCCCAATTCAAAATTTGGAATGAGCTTCCCGTCGAAGAAAACACCCGTGCCAAGTCCTGTCCCGATGGTAACCAAAATTACCAATCCCATTTTGCCTCTTCCGGCTCCATAGGCCATTTCGGCCATCCCTGCGGCATCGGCATCGTTGACAACGGTAAAGGGAAGTCCGGTGCGGTTTTGGAAAAGCTCATCCACCTGCACTCCGAGCCAGCTTTTATGGATATTTCCCCTGGCCACAGATTTGCCATGGTGGATTACAGTAGGGAATCCACAACCTACCGGTCCCGCCCAGCCGAAATGTTCGACCATTTCCTTCACTGCTTCAGCAATTTCCACCGGTTTGGAGGGTTTGGGGGTGATGATCCGATGTCGTTCTGCCAACAATTCACCCGTTTCGACATTAACCGGGGCACCTTTTATGCCAGAGCCACCTACATCAATTCCTAAAATCTCCATTCTTTTTTGTTATGCTATTTTCCTTTAATAAAGATAGGGGACTTTCGTCGTTTCCCCTAAACCCGTTGCAAAATAGGAGAAAAGATCCCAAGAATGCACGGACTTATTCCCTTAAAGGGTTTTAATATCTTCATTAATGGAAATGTATTTCTGCTTATTTACGTAACTTTGAAGATCAATTGAAGAAGCTTTTATGAAAGAAATTGGGAAAATCAGCAGTTTATTAATCAATAGATTTACCGCAAATGGGGCATATCTCGCTCTTCAGGAAGGGGGTGAAGTATTGCTCCCACAGAGCTATCTCAAAGGAGAGGAAAAAGAAGGGGAGGAAGTGGAGGTTTTTGTTTATACGGATAGTGAGGACCGCCCGGTGGCGGTGACGGGGCGCCCCAAAGCATTGTTGGACGAGTTTGCCGTGATGGAAGTTAAGGAAGTCACTCCTTTCGGAGCCTTTTTGGACTGGGGCCTTCAAAAGGACCTGTTTGTCCCCAAAATGGAAATGGCTAAGGAAATGGAGGTGGGCTCCAAATACTTAGTGAGGGTGTGCTTGGACTATCGCACAGATCGCCTGATAGGAGTGGGCAAGTACAAGGATTTTATTTTAGATGGCACAGAGGAGTTTGAAGAAGGACAGGAGGTGGAAGTATTAATTTTTGACAAAACGGATCTGGGGTACAAGGCACTTATCGGGAACAGCTTTGAAGGAATTCTCTACCAGAACGAGACTTTCCAGGCCATAGAGATCGGCGAGAGGAGAAGGGCTTTTATAAAGAAAAGGAGGGAGGACGGCAAGCTGGATCTTCAACTGACGCCGCTAGGAAGGCAGAAGTATGAAGAAGGGGCAGAAAAAATTTTAGCTTCGTTAAACGACAAGAAATTTTTGCCCCTTCATGATAAATCATCCCCTGAAGAAATCAAACAGTTGCTTGGGATGAGTAAAAAACATTTTAAACAATCCATTGGACAACTTTATAAGCTCAAAAAGATTAAGCTCCTACCCAATGGAATTGAATTAGCCAATTAGCGGAGTTTGAGCACTTCCAATGGGGTGATGCAAAGCACAGCTTTGTCTCTTTTGATGGCAATGGGTGCTTTTACTAGATGGGGAGAATTAACTAAAATATGCAGCCAACTTTCCTCATCCCAAGTTTTCCCGGCAATGTGGGTTTGATAATCCGGGTGTGAACGGTTTAACAAATCTTTGGCCCTCAAATTTAACTTATTCAGGATATTTCGCCAACCCGTGGTGGTTATCCTCTCTTTTTGGATATTAATTTCGTTGATGTTATTTGATACAGAACGCGCATACGCCCTGGCCTGCTTCTCCCCTGATTGAACAGGATTGAAGTAGAAGAATAATTCATTGGGATGTGGTTTCATGACGTTAGGGTTTTGATGTGATCTCCAAAATAGG
>DATGMS010000147.1:0-2106 GCA_035307285.1 Cyclobacteriaceae bacterium | reverse complement strand
AACGCAGCGCACTATGCAGCTAAACTGGACCATTTACATCTAAAACAGACAGGATTGAATTTACAACAGGGGATCATCAGCCTTCCAGCCTTAAGCATAGGAATGGACGAAACGATAACAAAAAGTAGCACAATTAACCATTCACTTACTAACCAGTAACTGCTAAAAAAAACAACCCCACCGTTAAGAGCAGGGTTGCTATTTAACTCAGGACAAACTCGTTTTGTCCAACATATATTGGATAAGTTCTTTGGGGTTCTGGATATTGTCCACTTCTTCTTGATTGAGAGAAACGTGCAAAGCCTCCTCAACATCGTAGATTAACCCCCCTACAAAAACCTTATCAAATCCAAGATCCTTTTCAAATCGCGCATCCCTCACCTTGGAAGGATGATCGATACCATAGGTTTTAAATACTTTGACCATGGATTTAATTTTTGAATAGTCCGTCATTTTATTCTAAGCGTTATCTGTTTCGTCAATATGAGTGCGTTCATTCCACAGGCTAGCCATGCCTAGGATCATGAAAGCTACAGTAATAAATGCCATACCTGTAAGTTTACCCTCCAATACAGGCTGTATATTCGCTATAAGTGCGATAAAGGAAATGACTAAAATTACTAAGAGGAAAATCACCCTCGACCTGGATTCGTCTATTGCCGAACTGGCCAGTGCAAACAATCCCAAGGCAAGGAAAAAGTAGGACATCAACTTTCCTTCACCCGAGATCTCTATTCCAAACAAAGTCCCCATCATATGTAAATCCCATAACCACAGGATGAACAAACCTATATTTAACAAACCAAAAAGTATGGTTGTAATTTTGAAGCTATTAATCATATTCTATTGATTAGGACGGAACGGGGGAACGATCTGCGACAGCCCTCCCCCCGATTCCTTTATAATATTTACACATACTCAGCCACTTCGGATTCCATTTCCTCCATGGGCGTCTCTTCAACCACTATTTTCTCTTTCTTATCCATACCCATTTTGGCCAATATTCTGTCAAAAATGTAGTAGATCACCGGAACAACGACCATGGTAAGGAACATGGAAGAAATCAATCCTCCAATAATCGCCCAAGCCAATCCGTTCTTCCACTCTGCACCGGCACCGGAAGCCAATGCAATAGGCAACATACCAAACACCATGGCCAGAGTAGTCATCAAAATAGGTCTGAACCTGATTTCTACCGCTTTGATCAAGGCTGGTTTAACCGGCATACCAGCATCCTTCAGCTGATTCGTGAAATCCACCAGCAAGATGGCATTCTTTGCCACCAATCCCATCAGCATGATCATACCCAACATACTGAAGATACTTAAGGAGGAACCGGTCAATGCCAAGGCCAAAAGGGCACCTATCATCGCCAAAGGAAGTGAGAACATCACCACAAAAGGATAAACATAACTGTCATACAAGGCCACCATGATCAGATAGATCAACAAGATCGAAGCAAACAGGGCGATACCCAAGCTGCCAAATCCCTCTTCCTGCATCTTAAGGTCACCTTCGTAAGAAAGCGTCACCTCATTGGGCAGCTCCAACTTGGACAAACGTTCTTGGATCTCAGCACCTACCGTACCGGTGGGCCTTCCTGAAACCTGGGACTTCAAGGTCACCGATCCTATCCTGTCTTTTCTTTCCAGCTTATCCGGACCCTCTGATTGGAGCGCCTGAGCAAACTGCCGTAACTGGATGATTTCTCCACGATTGTTTACAAAGGTGATGGCTTCAATGTCGGCGGTAGACCGGCGGTCAAACTCATCCATCCTGACGTTGATGTCATATTCGTAGTCCCCGTCACGGAACTTGGTATCCGTATTTCCATTGAATGCGACCTGCAGCGATCCGCCGACCACATCCATGCCTAAACCTAGGTCGGCCATTTTTGCCCTATCCACTTCAATGCGGATTTCAGGGTTTCCTTCTTCCAGAGAGGTTTCGATCTTACGGGTACCGGGTACCTGTGCCATTTCAGCCATAATTATTTTGGAGAAATTGCTCAGCGTATCCTGATCAGGACCGGAAATCACAATCTGTATGGGAGCCTCATTGGCAGATCCCATCATACTTATAGGTACAGCGGTAAATTCAGGGCCT
>DATGMS010000146.1:0-11354 GCA_035307285.1 Cyclobacteriaceae bacterium | reverse complement strand
TTAATGGGACTCAATCACAAACGCCTTTAACTCCGCCATCTTTCCCTCGTGAAACCGCCAGACGTCACAGTAGGAATAGTCGACGGTTTTTCCGTCCTCATCCTTCATGCTGATTTTCCCGATTGCTGTCAAATATTCACCCTCCGCAATCAGGTTTTCGACCTCGAACTTTGGTGGTTCCATGTACGCCCTTTTCATATATTGCCTAACAGCATCTTTACCTTTCAAGGTTTTGTCGCCTACAAAGGTCCATTCCGTATCGTCGGTACAGAATGTTAAGAACTTCTCATTGTTGCCTTCAGTGATGGCTGCATTTGCCATCTCGAGTATTGCTTTATGGTTTGTGCTCATATCGTGTTCTAATAGTCCTGTCCTTGACAGTGGTTAGTAATCAATTAAACGCCTGCCGGAATTCAAGAGGCGACAAACTGGTTTTCTTTTTGAACAGCGTACTGAACGATTGTGCGTGTTCAAAGCCGAAGGTATAAGCAATCTCGCTTACTGATAAATCTGTAGTCGAGAGTTTTTCCTTTGCCTTTTCAATCAACCTCTGGTGGATGTGCTGTTGCGTATTTTGACCTGTATGCAAGCGCAGCAGATCGCTTAGGTAGTTTGGAGATAGGTTCATGAGTCCGGCTACGTGCTGTACCGTTAATAGTTCCGGTTGCGTTGTTGTATTGCTGTCGAAATACCCATCAACAAGGCGCTCGAATTTGGCAAGCAGTTGATGATTGTGGTTTTTCCGGGTGATAAACTGCCGCTCGTAAAATCGCCTGGAATAATTGAGCAACAACTCAATCTGCGATAGGATAATTTCCTGCGTATACTTATCAATATGCAGGCATTCCTTATCGATCTTGTTCAATATCGTAATAAGATCATCTTCCTCTTCGGCAGAAAGATGAAGCGCCTCATGAACAGCGTAAGAGAAGAAGTTGTAACCGTTGATGTTGCTAGCCAGCGGATGAGCCAGCAAAAAGTCGGGATGGAAAATAAGTAGGTAACCTGATCCGCACTCTACGTCTTTCAAATCCAGGTATTGAACCTGATTGGGTGCAGTAAAACTCAGAACGCCCTTATCGTAATCGTAATGTTGTTGTCCATATCGTATTTTACCCTTGGCTTCCCGTTTGAGGGCAACACAATAAAATCTGTTCACAAAGCCTTTCCATACATCATCCTCCAAAAAAATACTTTCGGCGAGGTTAATCACACTTACCAGTGGGTGGCGTGGCTCGGGCAAAGAGAGTAAGCGGTGAAATTCTGAGACTGATTTGATGGCATTCATAATACTAATTTAACATTTAATAGGTAGAATAGCGGTTGCATCCTTAAAATACAACCGCCTTTACATTTTAATCAATAAGCCCCATACTAAACTCATCGTATGGTTTGCCGGTATCAGTACCCAAGGGCACGATGCTTTCAAGTTTCGCCAGATCCGCTTCGTTCAGTTCAATTTCGGTGGCCGCTATGTTTTGCTCTACATATTTTCTTCGTTTGGTGCCCGGAATAGGTAATATCCCCTTATTGATAATCCATGCGAGTGCCAACTGTGAGGCGGTTATTTGTTTTTCTTCGGCCATTGCCTCAATCGCTTTTACCAACTCAATATTCTTGTAGAAATAAGCTTCCTGAAAACGGGGAATTGCCCGGCGGAAATCGTCTTTCGGCAGGTCATCTATGGTTCGGATCTGTCCGGAAAGAAAACCACGTCCTAACGGTGAATAAGCAACAAAACCTATCCCAAGCTCATTCAAGGTATTCAGTATGCCGCGTTCTTCTGTTGTACGCTCAAATAAAGAATATTCGCTCTGTACCGCCGTAATTGGATGGACAGCGTGAGCTCTTTTAATAGTCTCTGAAGATACTTCTGACAGTCCGAGGTAACCGACTTTTCCTTCCTTCACCAGCTCACTCATCGCCTCCACGGTTTCTTCGATGGGCGTGGTTCTATCAAGCCGGTGCATATAGTACAAATCGATGTACTCGGTGTTTAGATTCTTAAGTGAACGTTCCACCGCTTTTTTCACATATTCCTTTTTGCCATTAATAGCCCAAGTCACCTTGTTGTTATCGTCTATTTCCCAGCCAAACTTTGTCGCGATAATATATTTACCACGATTACCTTCTATTGCTTTGGCAATCAACTGCTCATTTCTAAAAGGCCCGTACAGATCGGCTGTATCCAGAAAATTGCCTCCTAATTCGAGCGAGCGGTGAATGGTGGCAATAGCTTCCTGCTCATTGGCCTCGCCATACATATTGCCTTCCTCAAAACCCGTCATGCCCATACAGCCTAAACCTATACTTGGGACTACCAAACCTTCGCTTCCTAAATTTCTTTTCTTCATTTTCTTCGTTTTAAATTTTTGATAGGTCAAAGTTCGCTAAGTACGAATTGACAACTGTATGCTAATCCCTGAACGTTGTATGTAAATCAAGGATTACAAAAAATTAGCTGTAATGTCCATAGAAATCACTGGACTCGAACCGACGGGATTGGATTATGACAATTAGGTGCATGGGCTCGATAGAAATAACATATTAAACCAGAATGGCCTTCAAAACGAATGATTTTGAAGGCCATTAGTTTCCCAGTGATCCCGCTGTCCGGAAGGCTTATGGAAGAACTAATAACCACCCCGCCAAAGAGGCGGGATGCTCTACTCCGTTCTGCGATGGATAAGCTGTTAGATATATCTCTTTGATTTATTCTTCTTAATCTCCAACTCCCGCTTTTTAGCAAGTTGTAAATCATCAAATTCCTCTTTATACATTACTGTCCATGGAATGCCTAAGGAGGTAAATTTTGAGTGCCCGATATTATGTTCGTTCAGACGACGCTCAATATTAGTACAAGCGCCGATGTAATATTTCCTGAATTTTTCGGAATAGAGAATATACATGAAGGGCATGGCTAAATTTAGCGTTTTATCCAAAAAAAGAAAAAGCCCCGGATATCTCGGAGGCTTTAAGTGATCTTGCTGTCTAGGCGGCTTTCGGGAGAACCCAGTACCCTCCCGCCCAAAAAAAGGCGGGATGCTCTACCAGCTGAGCTGTGGATTTCTACAAAAAGAAAAGCCCCAGACTTTTCTGAGGCTTTAAGTGATCCCGCTGGGATTCGAACCCAGGACCCATACATTAAAAGTGTATTGCTCTACCAGCTGAGCTACGGAATCATATTGTTTACTGAAATATCTCCTTTGAGAATTTTTGTGATCCTGTCAGGAATCGAACCTGAAACCTACTGCTTAGAAGGCAGTTGCTCTATCCAATTGAGCTACAGGACCAACATATAACTGAAAAAGAGGAACATTGAGGTGTTCCGCAAATCCGATGCAAAGGTAACGGAAGTTTTTTTATTTCCCAATAAATCGCATAAAAACGGCAATAATATCCCTAACCTCCTCTTTTATAGTACTTAATTTTGAATGCCTCATTTAATTTATGCTTTGTTCTCCCTGCAAAACGGATTTTATAGCGTAAAGACCAGGAACTTCGGTAGTAACAATATCAGCCGATAATATAGCGATATTGGGATGATAAGCACTGATTTAATACCGAAATTGGCTTACTTTGGCTATGGATAAATTAAAGTATGATATAAAAACCAGTCTATTGGAAGTGGCACGAAATAAGCTCCAACTGCAGCTGGGAGACATTCATAAGCAACTGGCCGATCTAAGCAGTTCCAGCCAAGGGGAGGGCAAAAGTTCTGCTGGCGACAAATACGAAACCCAACGGGAAATGATCAAGCAAAGCGGCGACATATTGGATGTCCAATTGTCGCGGGTAAGGACGATGATCAATGAGTTAGAAAAGATTCCCTGCCGTGTTGCAAACCATGTAGAGGAAGGTGCCCTAGTAAAGCTGCCCATCGGTTTGTTATGGATCAGTGTCTCTCTGGGCAAGATAATCCATGAGGGAACGGAGTATCAATTAATATCAAAGGATTCCCCTCTGTTTTTAGCCATTAAGGGATTAAAACCAGGGGAAGGCATCGTCTTCAGAGGCAAAGAATTGATCGTCGAGGAAATAATTTAAGCATTTCAACGATAATGAATTCCGGACGGTTTATTTATGATTTAAAAACGATGGAAGATTATCAAAAATGTACGCCAGCGAAAACATTCTCTGGCGTACATGGGGCAAGGCAGAAATTTCCGCAAGCCGTGAATGAAAAATTCCTAGGTTAACATTGCTCCATCCACCTGAAGTACCTGGCCTGAGATATAGGCAGACATGTCCGATGCTAAGAAAACACAGGCATTGGCAACATCTTCTGGCTGGCCACCACGTTTTAACGGGATAGCATCTCTCCACCCTTGAACGGTTTTTTCATCCAAAACTTCTGTCATTTCAGTTTCAATAAAGCCAGGTGCCACCGCATTACAACGGATGTTCCGGGATCCCAGCTCCAAAGCTACTGATTTGGTAAAGCCAATAATTCCGGCTTTGGAGGCTGCATAATTTGCTTGTCCGGCGTTTCCTTTGATGCCCACCACGGAAGTTATATTGATAATAGACCCAGATTTTTGTTTCATCATGGTTCGTGTAGCCGCTTTTACCGTATTGAAGCAGGATTTTAGGTTGGTATTGATCACCTCGTCCCAGTGCCCCTCAGACATTCTCATTAAAAGGTTATCTCTGGTGATCCCCGCATTGTTGACCAAGATGTCTAGCGAGCCAAATTCTGCAACTACATTGTTGATCAAGTCTTCTGCGGATTTGAAGTCGGAGGCATCTGATTTGAACCCTTTGGCATTTATGGAGACGTTGGCATGTCCAAAGCCTTTTTCCACCTGGGTGTATGCAAGCAATTCGTGTTCTAGGGCCTCGGCCTTTTCAACACTCGATAGATAAGTGAAAGCCACTCTTGCACCTTCCTGGGCGAATTTTATGGCAATTGCCCGGCCTATGCCTTTTGAGGCTCCGGTGATTAGGGCAGTTTTTCCTGATAATAATCCCATATATGTATATTAAATTAGAATGCTTTAAACATCCAAAAATAGGTATTTATTCTCAAATACAATGGTCTCCGGTCTTCTGCTCCATGTTCCGGATTGTAACGAAGGATTCATTACTGTGATAAGATGGGGATTTTAGAGGTCACGCATAATTAAAACCAAATTTTTTTCTGAACATTAAAATCATAAATTTGCATACATAAAATCAAGATTTATTCGTCTAGGACAACTAAAATATTTTAAAATGTCTTCAACCAAATTTGATGTAATCGTAGTAGGTAGTGGTCCGGGTGGATATGTAGCAGCTATCCGTGCTTCACAGTTGGGATTAAAAACAGCCGTCATTGAAGCGGCAGAACTAGGGGGTATTTGTCTTAACTGGGGCTGTATACCTACTAAAGCATTACTTAAAAGCGCACAGGTTTTTGAATATATCAACCATTCAGCAGAGTATGGCATTTCTGTAGGTGAGGTCACGGCCAATTTTGCTGATATGATCCAACGGAGCAGAGGTGTTGCCAACGGGATGAGCAAAGGCATTCAATTTCTCTTTAAGAAAAACAAAATTGAGAAGATCGAAGGTAGAGGCAGGGTGAAGCCCGGTAAAAAAGTGGAAGTCGAAGGTAAGGACGGAGGAAAGACGATCTACTCGGCTGATCATATTATCATCGCCACAGGCGCAAGGGCCAAAGAACTACCTGCCTTGAAGATCGACAATGAAAAGATTATAGGGTACCGGAAAGCAATGTCCCTAGAGAAGCAGCCTAAAAGAATGGTTGTTGTGGGATCTGGCGCCATTGGGGTCGAATTTGCCTACTTCTACAACAGCATAGGCACAGAGGTGACCATTGTGGAGTTCTTGGATAGAATAGTCCCCAACGAAGATGAAGAGGTTTCCAAAACCTTGGAAAAGCTGTACAAAAAAGCCGGGATGAAGATCATGACCAGTGCGGAAGTTACATCCGTGGATACCAAAGGCGAGGGATGTGTGGTAACCGTGAAAACGAAGAATGGGGAAGAGACACTCGAGTGTGATGTGGTATTGTCTGCTGTGGGAGTCGTTTCGAACGTAGAAGACTGCGGGCTTGAGGACGTGGGGATTTTAGTAGATAAAGGCAAAATCAAAGTGGATGAATTTTACAAAACCAATATGCCTGGTTATTATGCTATTGGCGATGTCGTTGCAGGTCCAGCTTTAGCCCACGTTGCCTCTGCGGAAGGAATTATCTGTGTCGAGAAGATTGCTGGACAGTCCCCTGATGCATTGGATTACAACAACATCCCCGGTTGTACCTATTGTTCTCCTGAAATTGCCTCAGTGGGTTATACGGAACAGTCCGCCAAGGAAGCAGGGTATGAGATCAAGGTTGGGAAATTTCCCTTCACCGCCTCCGGCAAAGCTTCTGCAGCAGGAGCTAAGGACGGCTTTGTGAAATTAATATTTGATGCCAAGTACGGCGAGCTCTTGGGCGCACATATGATTGGGGCAAACGTAACGGAAATGATTGCCGAAATAGTGGCGATTAGGAAATTGGAAACAACCGGACATGAGCTAATCAAAACTGTCCATCCGCATCCGACTATGTCTGAGGCGGTAATGGAGGCGGCGGCCGCTGCGTACGGGGAAGTTATTCATATATAAACCAAAACCTCAGTACTGTATTGCTGATCGTAGTAGACCCCATCAAAAAATATTGATGGGGTTTTTCTTTCGTTAAAGTGAGTATTCTAGTGATCATTATTTTACAGTAAACAACAAGATCATATTATAGGAAGAGAACTTGAGCCCTTACCCGAAAAACGAAATAAAACGGGAGATACAGACTAAAAAAGCCACTCTTTTCAGGGTGGCTTTTTTAGTAATAAGTTCATGGCTTACCCCGCCCTAACATCTGGCGGTCCCAAATCCTATCGGGATCTGTAATTTATTCATAGCCTTGGTTTTGATCATATAAACCTTGTTTTATATCCAGTTGGTTTTGAGGAATTGGATAAATCAAATCGTTCGCTGCTATATCTGCAGAAATTTTATTTGCCTGATCATCCTTTATTTTCCATTCAGCCATTGTTTCTAACGCCATCCCAGACCGCACCAAATCATGCCATCTAAGGCCTTCTCCAATAAATTCCTTTCTCCGCTCTTCCATGATAATTTGGTAGTCCGCACTGTTTATAGGTTCGGTTATACCGGCTCTTGATCTGATTTCATTAACAATAAGGTCAATTTCCGGGGAGGCGCCATTTATTTGGTAAAGGGCCTCTGCCTTCATCAGAAGAATGTCTGAGTATCTGACTACAGGGAAATTCAACTCAAAATCAAAGCGGTCTATTCCAAGATGGTTAAGATCTAAGTACTTTTTGATAAATCTGTCATCAGAGGGATTTCCGTTTTGATCCAGAAAGCCAACCTGAACAGAAAAATCATCCCGTTGGTCTTCGGCTTCGAAGGAGTTCATAAGGTCTGTGGACACGGTTTTTGGTGCATCAGGAAAGGTCCCTCCTGCGAACGGTATCCCATATGCCCGGGCATAGACTTCCGGATAGTGGTATTGGACGTATTCCCCCCCCACACCAAGTCCTCCGCTGGCAAACTGCACATCAAATATAATTTCCGCATTGTCTTCATTTTCGTAGCTGAAGACCGAGGAGTACTTATCTATCAGGAAATATTGTCCACTACCAATAATGTCATTCAACAGATCTAGGGCTTCCTGCCATTCTCCGGAACCCAAAGTAGGTCCCTGTGGGTGGAGTTGAGGGCCGGAGCGGGTCAAATAAACCCTAGCCAGGATCGCCTTGGCGGCATATGAGTTCGCTTTCCCCACGTCATTTTGAGTTGAGTAGGTAGGAGGTAGATGGGAGATAGCAAATTGAAGGTCGCCTATTATTAAGTTATAAACCTCTTCAACTGAACTTCTAGGGATTTCAAGGGCTTCCAAAGGAGTCACAGCCCGGTCGAATAGGGGCACCCCGCCGAAAAACCTCACCAAATCGAAATAGAACATGGCTCTTAAAAATTTTGCTTGCGCCTCAATCTGAAGTCTTTCATTTTCATCGGGGATTGCCCCGACGTTTAGTTTATCCAAAACTGTATTTGCCCGCATTATACCGTTATAATATCCGTTCCAGGTTGAACTGATCAAACTTGTGGTGGACAGGTTCCGATTGAAGTTATTGATCAGGTTATAGTCCCTTACTCCTCCGATGCCGGGGGAATATAGATTGTCCGACCTGACCTCGCTGAGTTCAAAATGATTGATAGGATATTGTCTTAATTGGTTATATACTCCATTAAGCCCTTTTTGAAAATCAGACGGGTTATTGTAAAACCCATTACTGCCCAGAGAAGAAAGCGGAGCCTGTTCAAGCTTGTCCTCACAAGCCGTGAAAACCCAAACCAAAATAAGAAGGTAATAATTGATATGTCTTTTCATGTTAATCATCTTAATAATTAAAATTTGAGGTTTAAGCCAAGGACAACAGAACGGGAGAGGGGAAAAGCTCCGTAATCATCGCCGTCGTTATTTACAGCTTCCGGATTAAACCCTCCCGTGTATTTGTCACCTCCAAAGAAGTTTTCTGCCGTCAGATAAATTCTTGCCCCTGAGACGAATTTTTCCGAACCGGAAATATTTCCCAAATCATAACCCAAAGTTATATTCCTGATCCTCCAATAATCGGAAGGATACAACCAGTCGGTATTCTTGATCCGACCAAAGTTAGACACCGCTTTTCCTGTTAAGCCATCTCCGGGCTCTTCAGCTGACCTCCATCTGTTGCGGTGCCTTCCCAGTACGTTTTCTACGAAATCCATCCCGGGTCTGTCAAGCGCTCTACCAAAGGTTGAATATATCTTTCCACCCCGCTGGCCTTGAATCAGTATGCTCAAGTCAAAACCTTTATAGCTGAAATTATTGGTGATTCCCCAAATGTAATCCGGATTGGGACTTCCGGAGAGCACTCTATCTTCGGGAGATATCACTCCGTCACCATTGTGGTCAAGATATTTTGGATCACCTACCGTTTGGCTCCCGTACATTGCAGCTCCGTTTTCAATGTCTTCTTGGGTAAGGATGCCGAGGTTTTGTATCAAATAAAAGCTATACATAGGTTCCCCCAACATGGTGATATTGTGGTTGATGTCCCAGCTTCCTCCCAATATAGGTGTGTTTTCAGGCCCCAACTGCGTCACCTCATTAGTATTACGGCTCAAATTCACTTGGCTAGACCACTCGAAAGCGCCAGTTAAATTACGGGTGGATATCTCCAGCTCCCAACCCTTGTTCAAGACCTCCCCGATATTGGTAAGGGCAGTGGTGAAGCCTGTGGCTGAAGGAACGGGGATGTTCAACAACAAATTGTTGTTCTGTTTGACATAGTAGTCAAAAGACGCGTAAAGCCTATTTTGAAATAGCCCCATGTCCCAACCGACATTGATCATCTCGGATTCTTCCCACCCCAGTTCGGGATTGGCAAAATTGCCGGGGATCAGCCCGTTAGCTAAAGCCCCACCATAAGAGTAATTGGCAAAGTTCAACGTGGCTATGTGGGAATAGTCCCCAATACCATTGTTTCCGGACAATCCCCAACTGCCCCTAAGTTTTAAATCAGTTAAAAAAGATACTTCTTTAAGAAAACCTTCGTCGGAAATTCTCCAGCCGAGTGACACGGAGGGGAAAAACCCCCATTTGGTTGCATTGCCGAATCGGGAAGACCCATCTCTTCTTGCGGAAGCCGAAATCAAATACTTCTCTTGAAAATCATACTGCAACCTTCCAAAGTAAGACAATAATGTACTTTGGGTTTCGGTAGTATTCGTATTTCCGGCATTTATAATAGCGGCATTTAATGTGGTGATTCCATCCACATCAAAATTGCCACTGATATTCCAATTGTTTCTTCTATTGAAGCTATACGACATCCCTGCTACTGCAGAAATATTGTGTACTTCATCTAAGGTTTGATTATAGGAAACTGTGTTTTCCGTGACAAAGGTTTGATTCCTATTGCCGTTGAAGGTTCCAGAAGTATTATTGTTGTTAGTGATAATCCCTGGGGTATAGTTCTTTCCTTGTTGATCGGCATGATCCAGGTTAATGGTGGACCGCAGGGAAAGGCCGTCTAAAATTTCGTATTCCCCATATACGGTAGCAAGATTTCTAAAAATAGCGGTTTGGCTTTGCCGGTTTAAGGCATAGGCTATAGGGCTTAATCGTGAACTAGCCCAAGTGTATAACGGTACATCGCCCACACCGGTCAATAAACCGGCATCTTCTTCTACTATTGGCACCATTCCAACCGTGGTGTGGGTGATTGCATCTTTACCTTCTACCCCGGGGTCATTTAGTATGGAATAGGAAGGGCTAAGGTTCAGTCCAATTTTAAGTTTCTCGTTGGCCTTTACTTCCACATTGGCGCGGATCGAGTATCGTTTGTAATTTACTCCAATGGCTATTCCCTCTTGGTCCAAATAGTCTCCAGAAACAAAATATTTAATGAAGTCGTTGGCTCCGCTAGCCGTCAATTGATAATTTTGTACCATGCCTTTCCGAAAAAGTTCATCTTGCCAATCTACCAAAGTGAGGCCCGGATGTCCTTCCATAAACCAGCGATCATCATACATGTAATTCCTGTTAAACCCACCTAGAATAGCTTCTCTTTCTGCATTCGTCTGGGAGGCCAACCTTCCCTCTCCAGATCGAACCCAGTTCGTATTGATCATCTCTGTGGCACGGTCTATCCATTCGGGGGCATTAAGTACGTCTAGTTTTTTGACAGTTTCATTCCATCCAGTATAGGCATTTAAGCTTATTTGTGCTTTGCCCGTCTGTCCGCTTTTTGTTGTGATGATTACGACTCCGTTAGAAGCCCTTGATCCGTAAATGGCTGCAGCGGAAGCATCTTTTAAAACCTGGATCGATTCGATATCATTGGGACTAATATTGCCAAGAGGATTGGCTCCCGCACTTTCTAAGGGAAAACCGTCGATAACATATAAAGGCTGGCTATTTGCTGTGATGGATCCTGAGCCACGGATCTGTATATCAAAGCCTCTTCCCGGAACTCCAGTAGTTTGTTTTACTCTTACACCTGCGATCTGGCCCACCAGAGCTTGATCAACAGTCAGTATGGGTCGTTCAGTAAGGTTTTCAGGCTCGATTTGCCCTATGGAGCCGGTAATGTTGGCCTTTTTTTGGGTACCATAGCCTACCACCACCACTTCATTCAATTGTTGCATGTCCGTTTGCAGGATGATGTGGATGGTAGTCCGATTCCCTACCGCGATTTCCTGTTGAACGAATCCGATGGAGCTGACCACCAAAATTGCGGATTCATCGGGAACCGTTATAGTAAAATTTCCATCGAGGTCAGATACAGTTCCGG
>DATGMS010000145.1:0-10557 GCA_035307285.1 Cyclobacteriaceae bacterium | reverse complement strand
ATGAAGAAAGAGGAGTTGATCCTGTTTCCTTACATTCGAAAAATGCTGAAAAAATTTAAGGATGGCACCTTTGTAGCCGATGCGCCGTATTTCCGATCCCTTAGAAACCCCATTATGGTAATGATGCGGGAGCATGAGAATGAAGGGGATCGCTTCGGGAGAATTGCGGCCCTGACCCAAAATTATACCCCTCCGGCGGATGCCTGCGATACCTATCGTGTTACTTATACCTTATTGGAGGAGTTTGCGCATGACTTGCACCGACACCTTCATTTGGAAAACAACATCCTGTTTCCCAGAGCCATACAGCATGAGGAAAAGATGCAGGCGGTGGCTGCAAAATGAAATCCAGTGCAAAACGTAAAGGTTGATAGTGGTTGTTAGTTTCCCCCGTCGATGTAAGAGTCAAAGAATCGAAATATAATTATTTGTTCTTGTATTCGGCGGGGTTTTCAAGCGATGGAATGATTTATGCGTAGAATATTGGTCTTACAATATTAAAATTATATATTGAACCTGTACAACTTCTTTACTATGAGACTTAGTAAAAGCTGGATTTTGTTTTCACTTTTCAATTTTTTAATTGCGGCCTTAATGGGGCTGGTACTTCGCGGCGCATTTGTATGGGAAATCAGCTTGTTGGATTATAGAAACATGATGCATGGGCATTCCCATGTCGCGATGCTAGGATGGGTATACCTTGCGCTATATATACTGATCGGCGACCGGTTTATTCCTTCGGAAAAGTGGAGTAATCCTGTTTACACCAAGCTATTTTGGTTCACCCAATTCACTGTAGTGGGGATGATGATCAGCTTTCCGATACAAGGATATGGCGCTATTTCGATTACTTTTTCCGCCTTACATATATTGGCAAGTTATGGCTTTATTTATTTGGTCTGGAGAGATCATCGAATAACGAAACCCGCTATTTCCTTAATGCTCAAAACGGCCTTGGTGTTAATGGGTATTTCTACGATCGGAGTGTGGAGTTTAGGCCCAATCATCGAATTCGATGGCAGAAATTCCATGTTTTATCAACTGGCTGTACAGTTTTATCTTCATTTTCAATTCCATGGCTGGTTTACTTTTGCGCTGTTGGCGCTGTTGTTGGATATAGTATCGAAGAAAACGCTGATTCACAGCATCACATTCAAGAAGTTTTATGCGATGCTTTTGGCGTCAGTAATCTTGACTTACGGATTGGTACTCTCTTGGGGATTTGGAGGGACTGTTCCGCTCATCGTAAACGGCTTAGGGTTGTTGTTGCAGTTGGTAGCAATGTTGCTTTACCTAAAGCTTTTGAAAGATGCTGATGACAGAATTCTCTCCAATCTGTCTCCTTCGGTCAAAGGGTTTTACTACTTCGGTATGTTTACTTGGATAGCAAAAGTAGCCGTTCAGCTGGCGGTATTATTGCCTGCCGCAGCTGCGGTTGCATTGGTTCTGCGCCCATTGATGATCGGATTTATCCATCTTACTTTGCTGGGTTTTGTTTCCGGTCTGTTATTTGCTCTAATATTTGGTTCTTTACAGTTTTCTGCAACCGATTCTCTGTCTTATTGGGGGAAAGTCTCGTTTTTTAGCGGCTTTGTCCTCACAGAGTTGATGTTATTCGTCCAAGGTCTGTTTTATTGGTTTCAATGGGGCCAATTGCCGGCCTTTTATGAGCTGATCTTTGGCGCATCCCTGCTGTTGCCGTTGGCAATAGTCTTGTTAGGGGCGGGCATAATCAAACATTTTAACGTAAGAAGAATTCGCCGGGTAGAGTTAGTTTAACAGCAAAAGCCTTACTATTCAATCATAAACCAAACTACTAAAAATTATGAAAAAGTTAACAACACTCCCTTTAGCCTTATTTTGCCTATTTCTTTTCTCCTGCGGGTCGGGAGGTAACGAAGGCAATACCACCACCTCTGGAAATCAACAAGCAGAACCGGAAGTCCCTCAATCCATCGCAGAGGGCAAAGGGATTGGAGAAATCACAGAAGTTAATTTGGAAGAGAACATCGATGTTGATATGGTCAAAATGGGAAAATCCATCTATGATATGAAGTGTTCTTCCTGCCACAAATTGACTGACCAAAGAGTGGTGGGCCCCGGATTCCAAGGAGTGACCAACCGAAGGAGACCCGAATGGATCATGAACATGATCACCAATGTAGAAGTCATGTTGGACCAGGATCCGGCTGCCCAAGCTCTACTTGAAGAATGTCTTACAAGAATGCCCAACCAAAATGTGTCCATTGGTGATTCCCGTAATCTCCTTGAGTTTTTCCGTCACAACGACATGGAGAAAGCGGGGGAAAAAGATGGCGCAGCTTCTTAATCTTTTAAAACCAATTATTTTATGAACAGAACAACAAATGCATTAGCAATTGCTACCGTCGCGTTTATGTTTCTCGCTTCTTGCGGAAACCGAAACACGAATCAGATCGTCCATGGCGATGCCGCACAGCAAGTCTACGTGCCGCCTGGAGAATACGATGAGTTTTATGCGTTTTTATCAGGTGGGTACAGTGGACAGGTGACCGTCTATGGTATCCCGTCCGGTAGAATGTTTAAGGAGATCCCGGTTTTTTCACAATTTCCTGAAAATGGATATGGCTATAATGAGGAAACCAAACCTATGTTCAATACCTCCTATGGCTTTGTTCCATGGGATGATTCCCACCACATTGAGCTTTCCCAACAGGAGGGCGTATTTGATGGACGATGGTTGTTCGTCAACGGGAACAATACCCCAAGGATAGCCCGTGTAGATCTAACCACTTTCGAAACGGTGGAAATCCTTGAGATTCCTGACGTAGCGGGGCTGCACTGTGCGCCATTTATCACAGAAAATTCTGAATACCTGGTATCAGGAACGCGGTTTAGTGTACCTATTCCACAGGCAGATGTGCCCATCGACACTTACAAGGAGAATTTTAAAGGATTGATCAACTATGTTTCTGTAGATCCTGAGCATGGCCATATGGAACTGGCTTTTCAAATTGAAATGCCAGGTTTCAACTATGACTTGGCCAGAAACGGTAAAGGTCCTTCTCATGGATGGAGTTTCTTGACCACCTACAATTCCGAACAGGAGCACTCCCTTCTTGAAGTGAATGCCTCGCAAATGGATAAGGATTTGATGGCGATCATCAACTGGAAAAAAGCGGAGGAGTATCTTGCCGCCGGAAAATTCACAGAAAGGAAGACTTCTTACTACCACAACCTGACGGATGAAGCTACCGGAATCGTAG
Source organism: Cyclobacteriaceae bacterium (assembly GCA_035307285.1). GTDB lineage: Bacteria > Bacteroidota > Bacteroidia > Cytophagales > Cyclobacteriaceae > DATGMS01. The sequence goes on along the minus strand of DATGMS010000145.1, from coordinate 7,312 downwards.
AATCTACAGAGATGACAACCACAAAGATCCTTAACCCTAAGGATTGTCCTGACATGGTATATTTTATACCTGTTCCAAAGTCTCCCCATGGGGCTGACGTGGATCCCACTGGGGAATACTTGGTGGGTAACGGCAAATTATCTGCTGACATGTCGGTCTATTCCTTCAGCCAGATTATGAAGGCAATCGAGGAGAAGAACTTCGACGGTGAGTTTGATGGCATTCCTATCATCAATTACGAAGCCGGTCTACATGGCATCGTTCAAAAACCGGGCTTAGGACCTTTGCACACTGAATTTGATGAGAGAGGCAACGCCTACACCACCTTCTTCATTTCTTCAGAAGTGGTAAAATGGAATGTAGAGACCAAAGAAATATTGGATAGACATCCGGTATATTATTCTCCTGGTCACCTTACCATCCCTGGTGGGGAGACGCGTAAGCCTAACGGCAAGTATTTGGTAGCAATGAATAAGATGACCAAGGACAGATTTCTTCCTACAGGCCCTGAGATGATGCACTCTGCCCAGTTGTTTGATATCACGGGTGACAAGATGAAGATGATCCTTGATTTCCCCACCAAAGCGGAGCCTCATTATGCTCAAATTATCGCAGCGGATATGGTGGCACCCAATTCCAAAAAATTCTACCCCATAGAAGAAAATACCCATCCCCATGTTACTCTGGGAGAGGGGAATACCCGGGTGGAACGCGATGGAGATGAGGTGCATGTGTACATGACAGCCATGAGGAGCCACTTGGCACCTGACAACATAGAAGGGTTCAAGGTAGGGGATAAGGTTTATTTCCATGTGACCAATATGGAGCAGGACTGGGATATGCCCCACGGATTTGCCATACAGGGAGCTACCAATGCGGAGCTTCTCATTATGCCGGGCCAAACCCGTACCCTTTTATGGGAACCCAAAAAAGCAGGTGTGTTTGCCTTCTACTGTACTGATTTCTGCTCAGCCTTGCACCAGGAGATGTCAGGATATGCCCGGGTTTCCCCTCAAGGTTCTGATGTGCCCATCAAGTGGGGACTTAACGAGGCCTTGCGAGAAAGCCAAGAACAAGCCAATGCGTTTATAGAACAGGCTAAAGCGAATGCCGAGGCTAGAGCAGCCAAATAAATTTAATACTGCCACCAAATATTTTGGTGGCAGTATCATTAAATACTTTTACCATGAAATTTTTACCCTCTCCTAGAGTATTGATGATTATCGCTTTGCTGTGCCTTGCGATGGTTTTTGCCTTTCCACTGTGGCAAATATTGTTGGAGGCCCCACAGTTTCCTGGAGGACTCCAAATGTATATCTGGATCAACAAAATATCAGGTACCGACAAATGGATACTCCAAAATATCAATATCCTTAACCATTACATTGGCATGCAGGCTATCTATCCCGATGCAATACCTGAATTGAAATATTTTCCGGTCGTGACCTATATCATGTTGGGTCTAGGGGCAATAGCGGTGATTATCAAAAAGGCCTGGGCATATCTTTCTTGGAGCGTTCTACTCGCCGCCCTCGGAGTGTTGGGTATTTATGATTTTTATCTTTGGCTATATGACTATGGGCATAATTTGGACCCTACCGCTCCCATAAAGGTAGAAGGAATGACCTATCAGCCGCCCTTGTTGGGAGGGAAAAACCTCCTTAATTTCTATGTGGAATCCTATCCCCATTGGGGAGGGGTAGGGCTTGGTTTGGCCATAGTTTTTTCCGCTCTAGCTTACTTCAAAATGAGACATAACCGTACAAATGTCCTTCATTGAGAAGTTTGCATTTCAAAAAGTTTTGGTTTTAAAATTAAAGGACATGAACAAAATAGCTGTTTGGACTGGAATAATATGCGTTTTTCTTTTACTCGGTTGTGACGTAAACCCCGAACCCATTGCTTTCGGCGAAGACCATTGTACCTATTGTAGGATGAATATCGCAGATCCCAAATTTGGTGCAGAGCTGGTGACTGATAAAGGAAAAGTCTTCAAATTTGATGCACTTGAGTGTATGGTGCCTTATTTTCAGGAAAACAGCGAGGTGGAATATTCCCATATACTTGCAATCGCCTACGATGAGCCTGGGGAGTTAAAGCCTGTGATGGATCTTAAATTTGCCTTTTCAGACAATTACAAAAGTCCTATGGGCGGAAACCTTGCGGCTTTGAAACAATCCACTCTTGTGGAAGATGGTCTAGAGCCTTTGGATTGGCAAGCGATCAAAAACCATTCATTCAAAAACCATTAATAACATTACCATGATTCATTTCCGGATTCTTGTGTGGTTGGTGCCGTTTCTTTTTGTTACAACAATTGCTGAGGCGGGGTCTTGGGACATCAAGAAGGGCTCTGGGCTTTCGGAAATCAAACAAGCGGTGGCTCTGGCTGCGGATTATGATACTTTGTATGTCCATGAAGGCCTGTATCTGGAAAGCAAGATAGAAATCCATAAGCCTTTGTCCCTTATAGGAGTAAACAATCCCATCATTGATAGCGAGGACGGGGACGAGATTTTCGTGGTATTTGCTGACGATGTCCAGATCAGTGGGTTTACCTTAAAAAACATTGGGGTCAGTTATATAGAAGATAGGGCTGCGATTAAATTGAATGAAATAAAAAGGGCGATAATTGAAGACAACCGCTTGGTCAATGCCTTTTTTGGAATTTATATAAAAAATTCAACGGACTGTATCATCCGTAACAATGTCATCAAAGGCGAGGCAACGGATGAAGTAAGAGCGGGGAATGCCATCCATGCATGGAAGAGCAACCGGCTCGAAATTTATGACAATGAAGTGACGCACCATAGGGATGGAATCTATCTGGAATTTGTAAATGGAAGCCAGATAAAAGGAAATTTGAGCCAAAACAATATGCGTTACGGGCTACATTTCATGTTTTCGAATTACAATAGCTATGAAAACAATGCTTTCGAAAAAAACGGTGCCGGAGTAGCTGTCATGTTCAGTAAGCATATCGAGATGATCAATAATGTGTTTACGGAAAATTGGGGAGGATCTGCCTATGGGGTTTTACTGAAGGAAATAAGTGACGGTCTTTTGCTGAATAACACTTTTGTACGCAACACGATAGGGGTTTATGCCGAAGGGGCCAACAGAATAGTCATGGAAAACAACGATTTCATCTCTAATGGCAAGGCAATGGATATCAAGGGGAACTGTATGGACAATAAAATCATCGCCAACAATTTTATCGGGAATACCTTTGAAGTATTGACGAATTCACGCTCCAACCTTAACCATTTTGAAGGAAACTACTGGGGGCAATACAAAGGCTATGACCTGGACAAAGACGGGATAGGGGATGTGCCCCACCGGCCGGTCAATCTTTTTGCCTTGGTGACAGATCGGATCCCCGCAGCCAATATGTTGCTGCACAGTTTTCTGGTCAACGGTTTGGAAGTGGCCGAACGCTTGTTTCCTTCAATGATTCCAGAGCACCTCATAGATGAAAGACCATTAATAAAGCCTAGAAAAAATGATTAGGATTGAAAATTTAAATAAAGCCTTTGGCAAACATCAGGTTTTGAACGATATCAATCTTGAATTTGGGAAAGGCCAAAGTGTGGCACTGATTGGGCCTAATGGTTCAGGTAAAACCACTTTGATCAAAGCGCTGCTGGGCTTGGTGGTTGCCAAAGGGGATATATGGGTGGAAGGCATCTCCATCAAAGGGCAAAGCAACTATCGCCAGCAAATTGGATACATGCCTCAGATGAGCCGGTTTCCGGATAATATGACGGTAAGGCAGCTTTTTACGATGATGAAGGATATAAGATCAGATGTCAAGCCTAGCATGTACGACCTGGATTTGTATGAAGCGTTTGAAATAGAACAGATGGCTTCCAAGAGGCTGAGTATCCTTTCCGGCGGGATGAAACAAAAAGTCAGTGCAGCCCTTGCTTTTTTATTTGCCCCCCCGATTTTGATCCTGGATGAACCCACGGCGGGTTTGGATCCCGTGTCAAACGAGATCCTGAAAGACAAGCTGAAGCAGGAGATTTCAAACGGAAAATTGGTATTGATTACTTCCCATATCCTCAATGATTTGGACGAAATCACCACCCATGTCGCTTACCTCATGGATGGAGAGGTGAAATTCTTCAATAGCCTTGAACAGCTAAAAACTGAAACCGCAGAAACCCGGCTCAACCGTATTATCGCACAGGTCTTAAATCAAGAAAAAGTATATGTTTAAGCTCACTAAATTTGTCGTTCAGGATTTGCTCCGCAACTGGATCGTCCTGCTTTACATGGCCTTTCTGATGTTGGCTGGTTTTGGCTTTTTTATGTTGGAAGGGCAGGTGGATAAGGCACTTTTGGGGATTCTTAACCTGGTGCTTTTGCTGGTGCCGATGGTGACCATTATTTTTTCTACCATCTACTATTACAATATGTATGAGTTTGTCGTGCTTCTATTGGCGCAGCCACTTAAGAGGAAGACAGTTTTGGGAAGCATCTACCTCGGTCTGGCAATTTCATTTGGCTTGGCGCTATTGATTGGATTGGGTCTGCCTTTGTTGTTGATGCACCCTTCAGCAGTGTCGGTTATTTTGTTGCTGGTATCGCTGATGTTGACCTTGGTATTTATTGCATTGGCTATTCTGGCAGGCATTTGGGCTAGGGACAAGGCCAGGGGAATGGGTATTTCCCTGCTGTTTTGGGTTTATTTCGTTCTTATATTTGATGGGATCATTCTCATGTTGATGTACAACTTCAGCGATTATCCTATCGAAAGGGGCGTTCTTTTTATCACATTCCTGAACCCCGTTGATCTGGGGCGGATCTTGGTATTGATGCAGACAGAGGCGGCAGCTTTGATGGGGTATAGCGGGGCCATTTTCAATAAGTTCTTCAACGAATGGTGGGGTGTAGCTGGTAGTATTGCGGTTTTGGTCATTTGGGCCTTGGTTCCAGTTGGGATTTCCTTCCGCATGTTCCGGCATAAAGACTTGTAATTAAAGATATTATTGTCTTTTGTTTCGGTTAAGTTCTTTATCTTTGTAGTAGCTAACGGCATCGTTTCATCTTAAAGCCAAGACTGGTATCCTTATGGCAAAACCATTAAAAAGACATCCTGCCCTAATTCCACTTTCCCAAGACCATCATTTTGGCTTGTTGCTGTCCTGGAAGATCCGGCAAGGATTCAACAGGAATGTTGACCGCCAAAGGATTTTGGAATATGTGGTTTATTTTGTAAATGAACATTTAGAAAAGCATTTCCAAAATGAAGAGCATTATTTGTTCAGCTATTTGGCCAAAAACGATCTATTAAGAAAAGAAGCGGAGGGCCAGCATGAATATCTTCGGGAGCTTTTCGCCAAGATGGTTGCTGCTCCAGAAGTGGATGAGGCAGATTTAAACGAATTTGCTGATTCTTTAGAGAGCCATATCCGCTTTGAGGAAAGAAAGCTTTTTCCTTATATACAGGTGGAATTGACGGAAGACGATCTAAAGGAATTCCAGGAGAGGATGGAGATGATCCATGAGAAGGTGCAGGAACATTGGGAGGATGAATTTTGGGTTAAGAACTAAACAAAGATGTTTTCAAAAGCTTGTGAGTATGGTATTAGGGCGGTGATCTATATCTGGTCCCAAAGCAACAGCGGAAAAAAGCTGGGCATCAAGGACATCTGTAAAGAAATAGATGCCCCCGAGTTTTTTACCGCCAAGATTCTGCAATCCTTGGCCAAACAGGGGATAATCAGTTCGGCCAAGGGACCCAATGGGGGGTTTTATGTGGAAGGGGAACAGGAGCATCTTACGTTGATTGATCTGGTGATCGCCATTGACGGAGACCAGCTTTTCAAAGGTTGCGGATTGGGTCTCAAGCAATGTTCTGAGGAGACACCTTGTCCCATCCATAACGATTTTAAAGTAATTCGTGATAGGTTAGAACAAATGTTAAGAAACAAAAAAATCGTAGATCTTGCATCAGAGATCAACAGTGGGGCTGCTATACTTTCCCGATTGACGGTCTAGTTCCAATCCCAGGAAATCAGATGGTTTTTTTATAAAAAAGATTATCTTCGTCGAATGAAATGGGTTTATTCGATTAAATATAAGTTACAGGCCGCGCTGGTATTAACTGTTATCGTTTTTTTTGTTTTTGCTAAAAACATCGTGGATAGACGGAATATCACCGATTTGGGAAAGGATTTCATTTCTTTTCACGACGATCGATTGGTGGTGGAAAGCTATGTTTTTGAAATTACCGAACATCTGTTTTTGATGAAACTGGCGATGAACCAACCCAGCTTTGAAAGCAATTTGCTGGAAAAAGATTTGGAAACACACCGTGAAGCTGTTCTTGATATTATTAAGGATTTTGAAAGCACCAACCTTACCCTGGATGAGGCGAGCCACCTGGCTCAATTGAAGCAGAAAATCGAAGATAAGCTCCGTTTTTCCTCCCAAACCATCACTACAAGCAATACACAACAACTGGAGGTGGAGTCTTTCAATCGGGATTTTGAAGGAGCTTTTAAAGACGTAAAAGCCTTATCGGCAATACAGCTCTATGAAGGGGGCAAGCTCATTGAAGAATCGGAACGCATTGTCAATCGCTCCGCGCTGTGGACGCAATTGGAAATAGCAGTACTGGTGGTGTTGTTGGTTATTATTTACCTGCTGATTTTTACCTCCAAGTCTATCCGTAGCAAAATAAAGCAAAACCCTTCTTTAAATTGACTCCTCCAGTTCCCGAAGATCCACCGGTACTACCCTTGAAACGCCTGCTTCTATCATGGTGATGCCATAGATAATATCCGTGCTGGCCATCGTCCGCTTGTTATGGGTTACGATGATAAATTGGGATTCTTTGGAAAAGGTCTGGATGATCTGGTTGAACTTGTCAATATTGGCATCATCCAGTGGTGCATCGACCTCGTCAAAAATGCAGAAAGGTGCAGGTTTCAATAGGTAAATGGCAAATAACAAAGAGGTAGCGGTGAGCGTTTTTTCGCCTCCGGATAATTGGTTGATGGACAGGGGCCGTTTACCTTTAGGTTTAGCCATAATTTCAATGGGACTTTCAAGGGGGTTGTCCGGATCCACCAGTTTGATATCGCAATCGTCTTCAGACGTGAATAGAGATCTGAATACCTTGATAAAGTTTTCCTTGATTTTCCCAAAGGCATCAAGAAAGGTTTCTTTCGCCACCTTATCTATAGATTGGATGGTTTCCATCAATGAGTCTTTGGCTTTGATCAGATCATCCCGTTGTTCGGTGATGAAAGTGTGCCTTTCTTTGATCTCGTCATAAGCTTCCATGGCCATGGGATTAATC
>DATGMS010000144.1:0-36005 GCA_035307285.1 Cyclobacteriaceae bacterium | reverse complement strand
TGGAGGGTAAAAAGGAGCAGGCTTTTATTCATTTTGGACTGGAGCGGGAAAGGCCTGTAATCCTTGCTCTTGGAGGAAGTTTGGGGGCGAAGACGATTAATGAGGCAATCCTCCACAGTATGGATGAATTCGAAGCTTTAGGATATCAGGTTCTTTGGCAAACCGGAAAATACTACCATGGGGAGATGATCTCGTCATTGGAGAGGTCTGGTCTAAAGCATATCCATGCACTTCAATTTATCAAAGATATGGATCTGGCCTACTCTGCGGCTGATCTGGTGGTATCCAGAGCAGGAGCATTGTCTGTATCTGAATTGAGTTTGGTGGGGAAGCCGGTCATATTTATTCCGTCCCCCAACGTGGCCGAAGACCATCAGAGCAAAAATGCAAGTGCCTTCGTAAAGCAAAATGCGGGTATCTTACTTAGAGACAGTGATGCCGTGGAGGGTTTATTACCCATCGTGCAAGATCTCATGAATGACCCTTCCGCACGTACTTTACTTGGTGAGAATATCCTGAAAATGGGCAAGCCGGAGGCGGCAAAGGAAATAGTTAAGGAGTTGGAAGAATTGGTAGCAGTGGTTGAATAGCAATATAAAAAGAAGAATTTCTAAAATAGGAGTAGAGCAAAGTAATAGGATGAAATTGGAAAGCTTACATAGCGTGTATTTTTTGGGAATCGGAGGGATTGGAATGAGTGCGATTGCGCGCTGGTTCAATCATATAGGAATACCTGTGTACGGTTATGATAAGACGCCCTCAGCTCTGACGCTCAAGTTGGAGCAAGAAGGAATGCCAATAACTTATAATGACGAGCTGGATGCAATTCCTGGCATTATTAAAGAAAACAAAGAACAGGCATTAGTGGTATGGACCCCTGCCATTCCAACAGACAGTGTTCAACTGGCTTACTTCAGGGAAAATGGTTTTGAGTTGAAGAAGAGGTCTGAAGTATTGGGTTTGATTACCGCATCGATGTATACCGTTGCGGTAGCGGGAACCCATGGCAAAACGACCACCTCCTCCATGGTCGCACATTTATTGAAAAGTGCAGGTAAAAAGATAGTTGCTTTTCTTGGCGGCGTGACCCAAAATTACGAGAGCAACCTTGTCCTCAGTGAGGGTTCTGAGGAAGGCAAGACGATAGTAGTCGTGGAGGCGGATGAATTTGATCGCTCATTTCTACGTCTACATCCCAACCTTGCGATAGTCACCAGTGTGGATGCGGATCACCTGGATATCTATGAAGATGACCGGCAGCTGAAAGAAGGATTTGAGGACTTTATCCAATTGATCAATAAGGAAGGTCAGTTATTTATACAGAAGAATGCTCTCGGATATCTTCATCAAGAACGTTTTGATGGATTAGCTCGCGCTACCTACGGAGTAGATGCTGGGGATATCCATGCAGAAAACGTGAAGGCGGGGATAGCCTCTTTCGAATTTGATTATGTTGCTGCTACCGGCAAAATAGAAGGGCTAACTATAAACATGCCGGGATTTCATAATGTAGAAAATGCCCTTTCGGCCATAGCTGTAGCCTTAAAATTAGGCGTTTCCGAACAGAAGCTGCGGGAGGGTTTGAAAAGTTATAAGGGAGTGAAGCGAAGGTTTGAAATCTTATACCAGGAAGAAAGCCGGGTGTATATTGACGATTATGCACATCACCCGGAGGAGATCCGAGCATTCCTTAGTTCTGTAAAGGCAATGTATCCCCACCACAAGCTGACGGCCATATTTCAGCCGCACCTATTCACAAGGACCAGGGATTTTGCGGAGGGATTTTCGGACAGCCTTTCTATTGCTGATGAAGTGATTCTTTTACCGATTTATCCAGCAAGAGAAAAACCTATTGCGGGTGTAGAATCAGGTATGTTGCTGGGAAATATATTATCCGCCGAAAAAACACTCCAGGAGAAGGAAGAGCTTTTGGGATACTTGCAGAATAATCCTCCCGAAGTATTGGTGACGATAGGCGCAGGGGATATTGACCGATTAGTTGTACCCATTTTAAACTGGATCAAAGAATATGGCAAATAGAAAGTGGAGAATTAAAAGATCCTTTCTTTTTGGCTTTTTGGCCGTGGTCACTATGGCTTTAATTGCCTTTGTGGAAAAAAAGGGTGGTGAGAAAGTATATCAGCAATTGGAGGTTTATGTCCAAGGGATCAGCGACGTTTATTTCGTTGAGGAAGCGGAAATTGTACGGCTTTTGGAAAATGAGTTCCCAACGTTGAAATCGGGCAGTGTCTTAGCCGAGATTTCCTTGGGCAAAATAGAAGAGAAAGTAGAGACCCACCCTTTTGTTAAAAATGCAGAGGTATTTAGAGATCTAAAAGGAAACGTAATAGTAAAGATAGACCAGCACCGTCCTGTGGCAAGAATTATCCGTCCTATGGCTGCCCATGGGTATATCTCTTCAGAGGGGGTGGTTTTACCTACCTCACCTAACTATACGACCAGGGTCTTGACTTTAGAAGGGCCAATGACGGAGGAACTGCTAGCCAAGGAGGATCTTTCTGAGGAGCATGGAGATTTGATGAACTTGATTGAATTTATTGAAGAAGATAAATTCTGGAGTGCCCAGATTGCCGGTTTGGCTCTTGACAAAAAGGGGGAGGTCAAGATTTTTCAACAGGTGGGCAAGCAAGTAATAGAATTTGGTAAGCCAGTTGACATTGAGGAGAAATTTAAAAAAATATCCCTGTTCTATAAGAAGATCTTACCCGCCAAAGGATGGAATTCATATGAACGGGTGAATGTAAAATATAAGGACCAAATTATTTGTGAATAAGCTATGGAAAATGACAAAATTGTAGTAGGACTGGACATAGGAACCACCAAGATTTGCGCCATCATTGGACGTAAAAATGAATTTGGAAAGCTGGAGGTTTTGGGAATGGGTAAGGCGGTCTCGGATGGGGTGATCAGGGGAATTGTCACCAATATCGACAAAACTGTCAACGCTATTCAAAAAGCAGTAAGTGATGCTTCCGACATGGCAGATGTAGACATTTCTGATGTTATCGTAGGCATAGCTGGGCAGCATATCAGAAGCTCCATCCACCATGGAGTGATCATCAGAAATCCCAAGGATGACGAGATCACGGTCGAGGATGTGAGGCGTATCGCTAATGATATGGAAAACATTGTTGTTCCTCCGGGAAACTCCATCATTCATGTAATGCCCCAGGACTATACGGTCGACTACGAGGATGGCATTAAGGACCCGGTAGGCATGTCCGGAGCAAGGCTTGAGGCCGATTTCCACATCATTACTGCCCAGTCCACGGCAATCAATAATATCAACCGTTGTGTAAAGAGAGCGGATCTCATTTCCAAAGACCTGATCTTGGAGCCATTGGCAAGTTCGCTATCAGTCCTCAGCGATTTGGACAAGGAAGCTGGAGTATGCCTAGTGGATATCGGGGGCGGAACTACAGACATAGCTATATTTTACGACAATATCATCCGCCATACGGCTGTCATTCCGTTTGGGGGAAATATTATCACTTCGGATATTAAAGAAGGCTGCATGGTGATGCAAAACCAAGCGGAACTTCTTAAAACGAAATTTGGCAAAGCCATAGCAGAAGAAGCCAATCCAAATGAAATTGTCTCTATACCGGGTTTGAGGAACCGTCCCGCGAAAGAAATTTCTATCCGTAACCTCTCTTCTATTATTGAAGCAAGGATGGAAGAAATTATAGAAATGGTTCAATCGGAAATAGTAGCAAGCGGCATGTACAAGAAGCTTGCGGGTGGAATAGTACTTACTGGTGGCGGGGCAATGCTTAACGGAGTGAGTCAGCTATTTGAATATATGACCGGATTGGATACTAGGATTGGATATCCAAACGAACATCTGGGTAAATCAAAAATAGAAGAAGTAAAGAGTCCCATGTACGCCACGACAGTAGGCCTTGTCTTGGCAGGATTTAAAGCTTTGGATGATCGGGAAGACCTATATCGCCAACGCCAGTCTGTTACCGTGGAACAAAAAGCTGGAAAAGAGTCCAAATTTGAAATGCCCGCCAAAGACATCTTTGGAAGTATACGAAAGAGATTGAGGGATTTCATCACCGACGACATTGGTGATGAAAACAACCAATATTGAGGATTAAGAAAAACCGATCGGTCGTTTATGTATGATGATCGGTCCGAAAAATATTAAAACTGTTCACCAAAACGAGGAAAAATGTCAGATAACATGAAAGATTACAGATTTGATCTTCCGAAAAACAACAAATCTATCATTAAGGTGATAGGAGTAGGGGGAGGTGGTTCCAACGCGGTGAACCACATGTACAACCAAGGAATTAAAGACGTGGAGTTTGTGGTCGTCAACACGGACGCCCAAGCTTTAAAAAGCAGCCCGGTTCCGTTGAAACTTCAACTGGGAGCTAATTTGACCGAAGGACTCGGCGCGGGAGCCAATCCAGAAAAAGGACGTAATGCAGCCATTGAGAGCAAAGAGGAAGTGCGTGAATTGCTTTCCGACAACACTCGTATGGTGTTCATCACTGCGGGGATGGGTGGAGGAACAGGGACAGGTGCCGCTCCGGTGATCGCCAAAATTGCCAAAGACATGGATATCCTTACGGTCGGTATAGTGACGGCACCATTTATCTTTGAAGGGAAAAAGAAGATGGTCGCCGCGCAAAAGGGGATCGAAGAACTAAGGGCCAACTGTGACACGGTACTGGTTATCCTGAACGATAAACTTAGGGAGATTTACGGAAACTTGGCCATCAGACAAGCCTTTGGAAAGGCTGACAATATCCTTTCTACTGCAGCCAAATCCATAGCCGAAATCATCACGGTGCATCAGGATGTGAACGTGGATTTTGAAGATGTTAAAACGGTAATGAAGGATGCGGGTGCTGCTGTAATGGGATCCGCCACCGAAGAAGGGGAAGGAAGAGCCATTAAGGCAGCCTCTAAAGCAATTGCCTCTCCTTTATTGAACAATGTCGACATTACCGGAGCGCAAAAAATCCTCCTGTCCATTATGTCAGGTGAGGAAGAGGAGCTGTCTATGGACGAATTGAGCGAGATCACGGAGTATATACAGGAAAGGGCAGGTGATATCGCAGAGGTCATATTTGGCCAAGGTATAGATCCAGACTTGAAGAAAAGTATTCGAGTTACTGTGATTGCCACCGGGTTTGAAGCGGATTCCCTCACGGCGAACGAAGCGTTTGCTGCCCCATCCAAGGAAGAAGACACTTCCAAAAAGCTGATCCATCTTGAATCCGGCAAAACGTCCAGAATCGAAGAAGAAGCGGCCAAGCCTGGACAAACTTTTACTTTCTCTATCCAAAAAGCAGCTCCTACAGCTACGAGCGGGACGAGTTATGAGATGCAAAGACCAACTGAGCCTGTGGCACCGCAGCCCTTAGCTCAGGATCATCCGCAACGATATGAAGAAGAGGATATGGAATATGTGAAGCCTGAGCCAAAAAAGGTGATGTCCCTATTCCAAAGGGAGGAAGTAAACAAGCCTTCAATCTCCAAAAAGGAAGAGGTGCCAGCAAGCAATAACTATAATAACGATTACTACGAGGAGATTAAGGAAAAAGCAATGAAGCGCGCGCATGAGCGTTTTGAAAGGCTGCGACAAATGAGGGCTTTAAACCAAACTCCTGAGGAATTCAAGGAGAAAATGGATACCCCTGCCTATATGCGTAAAAAGGTGCAGCTTCAGGAAGTGAAACATAGCTCCGAATCCAATATCTCTAAGTATAACTTAAATGATGATAACGAGATCCTGGGTAACAACAGGTTCTTGCACGACAATGTTGATTGACCCTAAAAGTCAATCAGCATTTGTGCCTGGATTTGCAATAGTTCAAGATAAAACTTGTTGGTGAGCAGGTTATCGGACATATTTTCCTCAATTCTGGCCAACTTAGGTTTGTTGGCCAGTACATGCATTCCCAGGTAATGGAAGATGTCGGTCAGGTGGCTCATTGCTATGCCACCGCCGCCTATTCCTGAGGATATGCCGACGAGCGCACATTTTTTATTGAAAAATGAATTGGGATAGGTCATCCCATCTATAAAGGACTTCAAGATACCAGGAAAAGACCCATTGTACTCGGGTACTATAAAAACGAATTTATCACCTGACTTTACTTTTTCATGGATTACATTATAGGCTTCATTTTCTCCTTTTTTGTCATACAAGGCAGAGAAAACAAAGTCATCAGGTAAATCCACTAAATTGATGATTTCCGATTCCTCGCTTAAATCAGCTAAAATATTTTGGTACTGTTGTGCAATTTTTCCCGAGGTGGCGTTGATCCTATTGGTGCTTACGATTATTTTGATCATTATGATAAACGGTCTTTATACATTAAGGCTGTCCACTATACATCGGAACTAGCCTTTAAGTTTCTGTAAAGCTGAAAATTAACGGGATTTTCAGGATAGCTATGTGTTCTATGTGTCTATGTGGTTCAAAAAAATCACTAATCCATATCCTCAAAAAATTCCTCCAAATCCAAACTAAAACCTGGAAGTATGGCCGAAGCTACTTTATCCCCGGAAGTTAATAATCTGGAGGGGACATAATTTCCGTCGTGAAGGCTGTAAATTAATAAGGTACGCTCACTGGGATGGATTATCCAGTATTCCTTTACACCTGATTCCTGATAGACTTCATACTTGTTTTGGAGTTCTTTCTTGTTGTTCCCGGGGGAAAGGATTTCGACGATAAGATCCGGCGCACCCAAACACCCAGCCTCATCCAATTTGCTTAGGTCGCAAATGACGCAGATATCCGGTTGTACGACAGTGAAAATGTCCTTACTATCCGTACTTGTTGTGGGAATCCGAACATCAAACGGCGCAATATAAACCTCACAGGGATTTCCTGCCAAGAAGCCGTATATATGATAATACAATTTACCCGTTACTTTCTGATGGATACGGCTCGGTGCGGCCGCCATCTTAAAGAGCCTGCCTTTGATGATTTCCACCATTTCGTCCACTTGCCAGGTGAGGTAGTCCGCATAGGAATATTTACCCTCGTAGGACGCACTGGGCTCTTTTACTACATCTTTACTTTCCTCTAATTTCATAAAGCAGGCATCTGGAATTTCCAATACAAGATGCTTTACAAGTTAACGAAATTTCCCCAATGATGATGTCTTGAAATAACATAGGTCTCGAGCCAACCACATAGGCAGATAGGAATCATAGAAGAGCCTTAGTGTGTATTTCTCGATGGTTCAAGCTTTCTTATGGACGAGTCCCCTATGTGTTCTATGTGCCTATGTGGTTCAAAAAAATCTCTCACCCTCTTTCTACCTAACAAAGGCCAACCTCATAGGCACAGAGAGATTACAGAAGAGCCTACGTGCAGGGAACTCCTTCCGATAGCATTGCAAGAATCAAAAAGCGGGCATTTTTCCCATAGCTTAGTTAATTTGCGCTAACTTTGGACAAAAACCAACTCAGGTGGGGCTTTAAAAGATCTAATTGTAGCAATGGAAACCACATATACCCAAAAGATTGAAACAGCAGTCAATTTTATACGAGAGCACCATGCCGCTAACCCTTCCGTGGGAATTGTCTTGGGGACAGGATTAGGCCAGTTGATCAACGAGATCGAGATCGTACAAGAAATCGACTATCATGATATTCCTTTTTTTCCGGTATCCACAGTAGAGACGCATTCGGGAAAGCTTGTTTTTGGACAGCTGGAGGGAAAGCAAGTAGTGGCCATGAAGGGGAGGTTTCATTATTACGAAGGTTACAACATGAAGGAGGTGACTTTCCCTATCCGGGTAATGAAGAAACTGGGAATTGAATGTCTACTCCTTTCTAATGCAGCCGGGGGCTTGAGTCCCTTGCACCAGATTGGTGAATTGATGATCATCAACGACCATATTGATTTGTTTCCCGAAAATCCACTGAGAGGCGCCAACTTGGAGGGGTTTGGTTCCCGTTTTCCTGATATGAGTGAGCCTTATGATCTTGGAATGATCGAAAAAGCCCTTAGGATAGGAGAAGAGAACAATATCCTGGTTCATCAGGGGGTATATGCAGGGCTTCAAGGGCCGAATCTGGAAACAAAAGCCGAATACAGCTACCTCAGTAGGATTGGTGCCGATGCAGTGGGGATGAGTACCGTTCCCGAGGTCATCGTAGCCCGGCACATGGAGCTTCCGGTTTTTGCCATTTCGGCAATTACAGACCTATGCTCTCCAGGGAACGTCAAAAAGATCACCATCAAGGAAGTAATTGCTGCGGCGGCCAAGGCGGAGCCCGGAATGATCAAAATCATCAAGGGCTTGATAGCGCAGCTTTAATCGTCTGGTAGGGATATTAGGTAAAAAATCTGCTTGTAAGCCAATATTATCGATTAACTGCGGTTATTCTTAAAACCGAAAATAATTAACTAGAAGAATGTCGTTGGAGGTAAAACAATTGACAAAACTGTACAATAGCCAGAGGGCACTAAACAGTATCAGCTTTGAGGCAAAGTCCGGTCAGGTGTTGGGTTTTTTGGGACCTAACGGGGCAGGGAAATCGACAACCATGAAGATTGCCTCGGGATACCTGCTTCCTGATGAAGGAGATGTATGGGTCAATGGGCTTTCGGTTTCGGAGCATCCCAAGCAAGTGAGTAAAATGATTGGTTATTTACCCGAACACAATCCTCTTTACTTGGACATGTACGTGAAGGAATTTCTTCTGTTTATGGCCAGTTTATATCGATTTAAAGGTCTTTCTGCAAAAAGTAAAATTGCAACTATCATAGAAAAGTGTGGCTTGGGAGCCGAACAACATAAAAAAATCGGCCAATTGTCAAAAGGTTACCGACAAAGGGTTGGCTTGGCCAAAGCCTTGGTTCATGATCCTGAAGTGATCATCTTGGATGAGCCTACGACCGGTTTGGATCCGAATCAATTGCTGGAGATTAGGAAGCTGATCAGGGAGATAGGTAAGGACAAGACGTTAATATTGAGTACTCACATCATGCAGGAGGTGGAAGCCATCTGCGAGAAGGTAGTCATTATACATCAAGGGGAGATTGTTGCGCAGGATTTGCTTCAGAACCTCAAAGCGGGGGAGGGTTTGACTTCTGTCTTTCTGGAAACTGAGGAGCAGTTATACATGGAATGGTTTGAATCCCTCAATGGGATCCAAGAAATCCGTCCCATCAATGATCGTCAATTTGAATTCTTGGCCAATAGTGCAACAGACTTGAGGAAAGAGTTGCTAACGGTGGTTCAGGAGAGAAACCTGTCTCTGCTGAGCGTTCGCTTACAGGAGAGGAATCTTGAGTCCATTTTTCACCAACTCACCCAATCCTAATCTTTATGGGACAATTGTTTTTAAAAGAGATCAATGCTTTTTTTAACCACCTCACAGGGTATCTGCTTCTAGCGGCTTTTTTAGTGACTTTGGGCTTGGTGGTATGGGTCTTTCCGGAGACGAGCGTTTTGGAATATGGATTTGCTGATCTAGAAGCGCTTTTTGTTTATGCGCCTTTAATATTTGTTTTCTTGGTACCTGCGATGACCATGAGGATGATTGCTGAAGAAAAGAAATCCGGTACCTGGGAACTGTTGATGACATCCCCTTTGACCAACAGCCAGGTGGTTTTGGCGAAATATTTTGCCGCAGTAGCCCTCGTTGTTTTGGCCTTATTGCCGGCGTTGATTTATTATTACAGTGTGGTGCAGTTGGGGGATCCGGTGGGAAATATCGATAGTGCCGGCTTTTTTGGATCCTTTATCGGATTGGTGATGATAGGGGCCGTATTTGCTGCGATAGGAATCTTCAGTTCGGCGCTCACCGAAAACCAAATTACAGCTTTTGTGATCGGTGTTTTTATGGGCTTCCTCCTGTATTTCGGCTTTTCCGCTTTTTCCATGCTTCAAAGAAATGATGCCGCTCTATTTTTGGAGGAAATCAGCCTGAGTTATCATTACCAAAGCATGGGAAGGGGAGTGATCGATTCTTCGAACTTGGTATATTTCCTTTCGGTGATCGGAAGCTTATTGGTGTTGACGGGGATAATGATAAAAA
The DNA here is from genome assembly GCA_035307285.1 of Cyclobacteriaceae bacterium. Lineage (GTDB taxonomy): Bacteria > Bacteroidota > Bacteroidia > Cytophagales > Cyclobacteriaceae > DATGMS01. The sequence continues at coordinate 25,961 of DATGMS010000144.1, read as the reverse complement.
GAAGATGAAGAAATCAAACCGGAAAAACCTTGCCATCGTCGTGGTCCTTGCTGCCTCTATCGGGTTTTTGTATGTAGTGGAGAGCTTTTTTCCCTTCAGGATTGATTTGACAGAAGAAAAAAGATATTCCCTTCATCCAGCAACTGCGCAGCTGCTATCGGAACTACAGGAGCCTCTTGAAGTTGAGATACTGCTCACCGGAACGCTCCCCGGGGGGATGCGAAGACTTCAAAAATCCATAGAAGAGACCTTACGGACTTTTGATGCTTATAGTCCCCACAAGATCAGCTATTATCACTTGGATCCACTTGCACTGGATCAGGAAGAACAGCAGGAATACATCTATACCCTGGCCGGCTATGGGATTAATCCCACCGACCTTTTTGTCAGCCAAAGCGGAGGGCAGACATCCAGAAGAATCTTTCCGGGCGTTGTGGTAAGAAATGAGGAGTTTGAGGTGGGTACCTTGCTTCTAAAAGGGGAGAGAGGGATGTCGCCAGAGGAGATTCTGAATCAATCTATTGAAAACTTAGAATTTGAACTTAGCAATGCCATCAAACGACTTGTGCTCCAGCAAAAATCCGCGGTCGGGATCATCATCAGCCATGGAGAGATGGACGAAGATGACGGGTTCGGCATGGTTGAAGCTTTGGTGGAGGATTATGAAGTCTATAAAGTGCCCATGGAGCAGGCCAAATCGGTGGAAGATTTGCTGGGATTTGAAGCATTGATAGTGGCAGGACCTAAAGAAGAATATACCGATCGTGAAAGGTACCTGTTGGACCAGTATCTGATGAATGGGGGAAATCTTCTTTTCTTTATCGACCAGATGGCGGTGGACTTAAGGTCAGCAGACGGAGAAGGTACTGTTTCCATGCCTTTCGACACAGGATTGAATGAATTGCTTTTTAGGTATGGGATACGGATCAATAGGGATTTGATCCAAGACCTTAATTTTGGTTATCATCCGGTGGTTGCAGGGGATTTTGGTAACCAGTCGCAGATAGTGCCGCTTCCTTGGCCCTTTTATATCATGGCCGGGAGAATGGCAGATCATCCGATCACAAAGGGTCTGGACCAGCTACAATTCAGTTTTGCGAGCACCCTGGATACGGTTAAAGCGGATGGCGTGATAAAGACGCCTTTGGTTTTCACAAGCGACTACACCCGAAAGTTGGATGCCCCGGTACGGATTGCTTTTTCTGACATGTCCAAGGAGCCGGATATCAGACAGTTTCAAATGAAGAATCTTCCGTTGCTTTATCTTCTGGAGGGCACCTTTACCTCCTTCTACAAAAACAGATTCATTCCAGATGGCTTCGATAAAGCTTCCTTTTTGGAGTCGGGAAACCAAGGAAGGGTTTTGGTGGCTGGCGATGGCGATTTTATCAAGAGCAAAAAGGATTTGTCGACGGGAGATCCGTTACCTCTGGGTGAAGACCCTTTTGCGGAGGGATTACTTGCCAACCGCATTTTTATCCAGAATGCAATTAACTATCTTTTAGAACCGCAGGGAATCATTTCTACCAGGACAAAGCAATATAAGATCCGTCCTCTTGATGCCGTAAAAATCAAAGAGCAAAGGACTTATTATTACCTTCTCAACCTGGGATTTCCCATAGCCTTTATTATGATTGCCGGATTTGTTAAGGTATATTGGAGGAAGCGTAAGTTTGCGGACAACTCCGATCGCTAATAACGTATTTGTTGAGTCCCTTTGTTTATTTTCTTCAGATTTACCGTAGTCTTACCCGGTTTAAGGATTTTATTCATAAATTTACCTTGTTGTAACCGATACTGGAAAATAGTCTTGTACATATGAAATTGAGCATGACCCAAGCGTCACACACCTCGATGATGATTGGCCGTGCGAGATTCCATCTGGCCTTTAAAAAACAAAATATAATCAGATGAAATTTATCGTTAATTCTTCTACTCTTTTAAAACACCTCTCGGCCATTAATGGTGTGGTGACTACCAATCCGGTAGTGCCGATTTTGGAAAATTTTCTTTTTGAAATTAAGGATGGGGTATTGACTGTTACCGCTTCTGATCTTCAGACTTCCATGATGACGGAGATCGAGCTGGAGGCAAAAGAAGACGGAAATATAGCAGTGCCAGCGAGGATATTGATAGATACTTTGAAAAACTTGCCGGAGCAGCCGGTCACATTCAGTATAGACAACGAGACATACAGCATTGAAATCAGTTCTGACAATGGCAGGTATAAACTCGCAGGGGAAAACGCTACGGATTTTCCAAAAATTCCCGCAGTGACCAACCCCACGACTGTAGATATGTCTACAGAAGTGTTGAGTAGCGCCATCAACAACACTATTTTTGCAACGAGTAATGATGAGCTTCGCCCCGCCATGACCGGAGTTTATATTAATCTAAGTAGTACCAACACAACATTTGTTGCCACTGACGGGCATAGGTTGGTTCGCTACCGAAGGGTGGATATTGCTTCGGAAGATGCCGCAAGCATTATTATTCCGAGGAAGGCATTGAATCTTTTGAAATCTACACTACCTTCAGAAAACGTTCCTATTACTGTTGAATTCAACAACTCAAACGCCTATTTCAAGTTCAATAACATCAAGATGATCTGCCGCCTGATTGATGAGCGTTTTCCTGACTATGAGAATGTCATCCCTGTAGACAATGACAATGATATGACCATCAATAGAATGGAGTTGTTGAGCTCTTTGAGAAGGATCGCCATCTATGCCAATAAAACCACCCATCAGGTAGGATTGAAATTGTTAGGCAGCGAGCTACAGATTTCGGCCGAAGACCAAGATTTCTCCAACGAAGCCAATGAACGCTTATCCTGTGAACATGAAGGTGAAGATATTGAAATTGGCTTTAACGCTAAGTTTTTGGTAGAAATGCTCAACAACCTTTCCTCCAAAGAGGTCACTTTTAAATTTAGTGCACCAAACCGTGCGGGTTTGATCATCCCCTCGGATAAGGGAGACAACGAAGACATTCTGATGCTGGTGATGCCTGTTATGCTTAACAATTATGTCTAATTTTTAATATTTTAATCCAAAAGGCACAGACCCTTTGACTAGCTTGTCGGGGGACATCATAGATCCCAAGCTCCTGAGCTTGGGATTTTGCCTTTCGCCCCTGTTCACCCTCTCAGGTCGGTGCATACCTCATAGTTCATTATCCCTTGAACGCGCTAACAGTTTCTGTTCGATTCTTCCAAAGATGTAGTTGATAAATGTCTTTTTTTCTCGGGTATTCCACGCCAGAGCGCTCTAGCCTCAGATACTGCCTTACGGGCAGCGATGTTTAGTGTAGATCCGTCATCCATATCCTGTATTTGTCTCTGCCTGCTTTTGCACTTCTTTTCCCATTGGATTATTTTTACTTTATCCCTGCTCTGTATTCCTTTAGCATCTTTTTTGCCTGTTTTATGACATTTCATCGTAAACAACACAAAAAAACTATGGGAAAGCTATCAGGAAAATCAATTGCAATTGTCACAGAAAACGGTTTTGAAGAAGTGGAACTGACCAGCCCAAAAGCGGCTTTAGAAAATGAGGGGGCTTCCGTCCACATCGTTTCGCCTCAAACGGATCAGGTGGTCTCATGGGATAAAAAGGACTGGGGTAAGAGTTTCTCGGTAGATAAGCCTATAAAAGAGGCGTCTGTAAATGATTACGATGCCGTCTTGATACCTGGTGGGGTCATCAATCCGGATCACTTAAGGAGAAGTGAGGAAGCCATACAGTTTATAAAGTCTTTCTTTGAACAGGGTAAGCCGGTCGCGGCTATTTGCCATGGCCCGCAAGTCTTAATTGAGACAGGCAAATTAAAAGGAAGAAAAGTCACCTCATTTTTTTCGGTCAAGACTGATTTGATCAATGCAGGAGCGGACTGGTCGGATGAGGAGTGTGTGGTAGATCAGGGTTTGGTCACATCCCGAAATCCAGATGATCTTCCTGCGTTTAATAAAAAAATAATAGAGGAAATACTGGAGGGAAAACATGAGGGGCAAAAGAAATAATAAACAAAAACCGCTGTCTCGTTTTCAATTTTTCATTTCCGGCTCTTTCCTTAGGAACAAGCTCAAATTTTTGTTGCTACTATTCGTTGTCGGCTGTAACGGGGGCGTGGTAGACCGCTTGTTAAAGAAGCAAAGCCCTTATGAAGATTATCTCTCATCCCTAGAATCTACTACTCTGGCGGATTATGCCATGGTACGAGATTGGAAAAGAGCAGGGGAGGAAGTGCTTGGAGATTCATTGGTTGTAACTCTTCCCTACCACGAGGTCGGATATTTCGAGCCCACCGAGCCCAAAGCCATGCTCCTGAGATACAGAGTAGAGGAAGGTCTTCAAATCAACGTAATTCTGGAGCGCGTATCACAGAGGGATGCGCGTTATTTTTTGGACATCTTTGAATTAAATACGGAGAACGGGCTTCTCAAGAGAATCCATTATGCGGACACCGTGGGGACGGTCTCCTACCAGGTCAAAAATTCGGGAGTGCATGCCCTTCGGATCCAACCCGAGCTGTTGAGGGGAGGAGTATATTCCATCAGCATAGCGTCCCAAGGTGTACTTGCCTTCCCTATTTCTGGTAAGACAACAAAAAATATCGCCAGTTTTTGGGGAGACCCCCGGGATGGTGACGCCCGTAAACATGAAGGGATAGATGTCTTTGCCAGCCGCGGCACACCTGTGGTGGCGGCTTCCTCTGGGCGCATCAGGCGGGTTGGAGACAACAGGTTGGGGGGCAAGGTCGTCTGGCTTCACGACAGTCAACTAGGGTTCTCTCAATATTATGCCCACTTGGATAGTCAATTGGTGCAGGCCGGTCAAGCGGTGCAGATAGGGGATACATTGGGGCTTGTAGGCAACACCGGAAATGCCATTACTACCGCCCCGCATTTGCACTTTGGAATCTACAAATCAGGAAGCGGCGCAGTTGATCCGTTTCCTTTTTTGAAAGAGCTGGTCTTGCCGGAGATTACTGCAGTACCGGACAGTACCTACCTCGGTGTCTCTGCCCTTGTCAGGGTGCCTGTGGCAAATATCCGTCGTTCGCCGAGCACCTCTTCAGAAAAGATTGGGGATTTTCAAAGGAACACTCTAGTCAGCATCCTGGGGAAGGTTGGGAATTGGTATAGAATAGCGCTCCCCGACAAACAGAAAGGTTTTGTTTTTGAAAATCTTTTGGAAAAAGCCGAAGCACCTATTCGGGATGTGGAGCTGACTCCTCTTGACGCAATCCAAGAAAGTTGGAATTCTTCCCCTCCCATTTCAGGAAAGATTATAGAAGGGAAAGCACAGGTTTTGGGAGAGTTTAAAAGCAGCTATTACGTGGAGACCTCCCAAGGGATAAGGGGCTGGTGGAAGTCTACTCAATAGAATCATCGGATTTTTGTTCGCTGGATTTTTTAAATGAGAGGAGAAAAGCGATCGGTTTGAGAGGTGTAATATTTTGACACACCACTTTAAATATTCCCATTAAAGGTACACTTAAAAACATACCCGGAATGCCCCAGACAAACCCGCCGAAAATAATGGAAATAATGGTGAAGAAGGGGTTGACGGCTACACGTCCTCCCGTTATTGTCGGGGTGAGCACATTGTTTTCCAGCACCTGAATTATCAAAAACAATATAATTACACCTATTGCATCAGAAGGATCAGGGGAAACAAAAGTATAAAGTAGGGGTACTGCACCGCCGATGAGGGTTCCAAAATAGGGGATTAAGTTAAATATGGCAGAAATAATACCAAGCAAAATAAAATACTCCACTCCAATGATCATCAATCCAATTGAATTGGTAAAGCAGAGGATCAGCACGACAAGGAAAATCCCAGAAACATAGTTTTTTGTAACTGAGGTGATTTCAAAAAGAATTTTTTTCAGAACCGAATGATCCTTTTTTTGAGTGACTTGAAATAGGAATTTGCGAAAATTGTGGCGGTAGTATAGCATAAAAAATATATAGACCGGTTGCACTCCCAACGCGACCAACGTAGCCGTAGTTGCGTTGAAAATATCCCCAATGAAATCTTGCTGTGCCTTTAATCCCTCACTAATTCTTGACTTCAGCCAATCGTCAGAACTAAACGAGAGCGAGGTTTTTTCTGAAATATAGTTTTGTACTGCAGTTAGGTTGTCGAATGCTTGTTCTTGAAAGAGCGGAAAATCGTCCAAGAAAATGGAGAATTGTTGGTAAAATAGGAAGATAAATCCCAAGGTTGCACCTAAAGAAATAAGGATACTGAATAGAATAGAGACACCACTGTGGCCGATCTTGGGTTCGAAAAATTTGGCTAATGGATAAATCAGATAAGAAAGCATAACGCCCAATAAGATCGGATAGAAAAAACTCCTTGCAACGATAAATATCGCCAAGACAGCCATTACCGTTAGAATCAATACACACCTAACTAGTAGTTTGAAGTTCTTCTCAGATTCTGTTTTCATGTTTATTGGATTCAAAAAATAGTTTGTGCTGCAAAACTCATGCTCCTTTAACAACTTCCACTTTTATTACCTTCCAAAAATTGCCTTGGGGAATATTTTTTTATTTTTAGTAGGTTCAGTTAACAATGACATATATTGAACAATTGGAAGAATTATTTTGTATATTTGCAAAAATTCTTTACGTGCATTACACTTTAACACTTTTCAAATGACTTTCTTAAAAAGATTAAATATTCTTCCACGGTGGCTAATTGCTTCTATAGATGGAATGATCCTATTTATGTCAGCTTTTTTCGCTTTTTTGATCAGGTTAAACTTTGACTGGGAAAGCCTAGAGGACTATCATGTTTTTGACGGGAGCTTGTTGTTCTTAGGATCAGGGCTGGTGGTGATGTATTTCACTAAGAGTTATGTTGGCATAGTGAGGCATACTCGGCTGAGAGACGGAAAAAGTCTTGTAAAAACCATTATATATAATTTTACAACCGTCATCTTGTTGAATTTTCTCCTCTTTCAACTACTCGACATAGGTCATTTAATTCCTAACTCGGTGGTTATAATCGCTTCTTTATTGTCCTTATTTACCCTGGTGATGTATCGGTTAATGGTGAAGGATATTTTTAGTGTGATTGAAAACAAAAAAGAAAAGAAGGAAATCAAGAGGGTCATCATCTTCGGAGCAGGAGAGGCGGGTATATTGACCCATGATGTTATTAAAAAGGATCGGATATATAGTTTTATCAATTGTGGTTTTTTGGATGATGACATCAACAAGCAAGGTAAAATTATTGATGGAATCAAAATTTACGGTGGATTGGAGTCACTCGAGGCATTGGTCCACAGGCGGGAGGTAACTGATTTGATTCTTTCTGTTCAGGATATCTCCGACCAGAGAAAGCGGGAGATTATTGATGAATGCCTTGCCCTAAACCTTCATGTAAGCATTATTCCTCCGGTCGCTCAGTGGGTGAATGGAGGATTAGAGCCAGGATCCATCCGTGAAGTCAAGATCGAAGATCTTCTGGGACGGGAGTCCATTGCTTTGGATAACGTTAGAGTATCCGAAGATATTCAAGGCAAGGTAGTATTAGTAACAGGTGCGGCGGGATCAATCGGTAGTGAATTGAGCCGCCAGATTATCCATTATAATCCTCAACTGCTGATATTGTTGGACCAGGCGGAATCAGCCTTATATGATGTTGAACAGGATATAAAAGCCTTCGGCCTGTCTTCCAAGATTGAGGTGGTGCTGGCAGATATAAGGAACAGCAAAAAGGTAAATGAGGTTTTTAATCGTTTTCGTCCGCAAATAGTATTTCATGCAGCTGCTTATAAGCATGTTCCAATGATGGAGAAATATCCTGAGGAAGCTATAAGATGCAATATTAAAGGCACTAAATTACTGGCAGATGTTGCCGTATTGAACAATGTTGAGAAATTTGTTCTCGTCAGCACTGATAAAGCCGTCAATCCCACCAATGTGATGGGCGCTTCTAAAAGGATAGCAGAAATGTATGTACAGGCGCTAAATGGCTATCTGGATCAAAACGGAACCTCCACCAATCATACAAGATTTATCACCACCCGTTTTGGCAACGTGTTAGGTTCCAATGGTTCGGTGATCCCTTTGTTTAAAAAGCAGATTTCAAGAGGAGGACCTATAACAGTAACAGATCCAGAAATTACGCGGTATTTCATGACCATACCTGAGGCCTGCGAATTGGTCTTAGAGGCAGCCGTAATGGGAAATGGGGGAGAAATCTACGTTTTTGATATGGGTAAACCGATAAAAATAGTTGATCTGGCGAAAAGGATGATACAGTTGAGCGGGAAAAAGATAGGGGAGGATATTTCCATAGTATATACTGGGTTAAGAGAGGGAGAGAAACTTTATGAGGAGCTTCTAAACGACTCAGAGGAGGTGAAGATCACGCATCACCCGAAAATTAAAATAGCCAAAGTTAGGCAGGTTTCTTATTTGAAGATCGATTCTCAGATAGATATTTTTGACAGCATTTTACATAAAAACAATGAAGATGAGCTGGTCCGACATATTAAAGTGATTGTGCCGGAATATATCAGCAATGCCTCTAGGTTTGGGGTGTTGGATAGGATGAATTAGTTGATTTTAATTTAAGTATTTGTTCCAGAAAGGAAAGGGAGAAAGGTATCTCTTGAAAACTATCTGTCCCTGAAACAGATGGTCGTTGAAGCGGTTGAATCCTACATTGCCATCAATTTCATCTGAAAAGGTGGCCATCATCGTGCCTTCTAAGGCCAAATCTGAATGTGGGCCTATTCGATAACTGATGCCACCCCTAATAGGTATATAAGCGAGCGACAAAGTTTTCTTTTCAACAGTTGGCACATTGTTGATGATTTTTACTTCTTCCTTCCTTACTAACATTACCCCCAAACCTATGCCTGCGTAGATATTCACGTTTTTCCTGTCAATGTGCCTTTCAACCGGCAAGTTAAAAGCGGGCATAAGATCAAAATAATAGCCGTTCCCCTTCATCCCCACTGCTTGTCCCGCTTCTATCCATCTTCTTAGTACCTCGTCATTATAGTACCCTGGGTCCTGGCTTTCCAGCATCTGATAGCCAAAGCTGCCTTTTAGTTCGAGGAATGAATTAATCTTTCTTCCATAAGCGATTGTGGTCGCCGGCCTGATTTTGAACTGGGAGTTCCTCAAACCACCGCCATTATCCGCGTACATAAAAGAAGGGCCCACGCCGATGTACAGATTGTTGACCCTAGGGATGATATCCTTATAGAAATTTTGGGCAACGGTGAGGTGACTTAAAAACAGTAGCCCGACAATAAGCTTATATACCTTAATCTGCATGTTGTGAGTGAAAATCTAAAGTTTGTTTTATATAACGATAAAATTACTTAAAATTGGGTCAGTTAAAGGCTCATTAAATATAAAGTACCTACTTTTCATATTTATTTGTAGCTTTATCTTATTAGGAATAACAAGTGGCCCTAAATTGGATTTTTAAATCGATCTTTTGGTGACAGTTTCCACAAGCAATAAACGTGTCAATTTATTTAATATGAAAGGAATTATACTTGCCGGTGGCTCCGGAACCCGCCTCTACCCCTTGACGATTGCAGTAAGCAAGCAGCTGATGCCTGTCTATGACAAGCCCATGATCTATTACCCGTTGTCAGTACTGATGATGGCAGGGATCCGGGAGATATTGATCATTACCACTCCCGAAGATAGCGAAGCATTCCAAAAGCTTTTGGGAGACGGAAGTCAGGTGGGATGCCGTTTTGAATTTGCAGTCCAACCCAAACCGGAAGGCTTGGCACAGGCTTTTATCATTGGCGAGGACTTTGTTGGCAGTGACAAGGTAGCCTTGATTTTAGGCGACAACATCTTTTATGGCGCTGGTCTTCAAGATGTTTTAAAAGCACATACCGATCCAGAGGGCGGTGTGGTCTTCGCTTATCATGTTAATGATCCCCAGAGGTATGGCGTGGTGGAATTTGATGAGGAGAACAGAGCCATCAGTATTGAGGAGAAGCCATCGGATCCCAAATCTAATTTTGCTGTTCCGGGCCTGTATTTTTATGACAACGATGTGATCGAAATTGCAAAGGAGATAAAGCCAAGCTCCCGTGGCGAATTGGAGATCACGGACATCAATAATGTTTACCTCGAAAGAAGGAACCTCCATGTTGGAATTCTAAACCGGGGGACAGCATGGTTGGACACGGGAACCCACCAGTCTCTGTTACAAGCTGGACAGTTTGTCGAAGTTATAGAAGAAAGGCAAGGGCTGAAGATCGGCTGTATAGAAGAGGTTGCTTACCGTAATGGATATATTGATAAAGACCAGTTGTTGAAGCAGGCGGATAAACTGGGGAAAAGTGGCTATGGCGAATACCTAAAGAACCTGATATAGTACGTATCGCCGTTCTCTGTCACAGGTCAGGCACTTGTTCGGGGGCCGAATATTTCAAGTTATGGACTTTCCTCTTGTTTCCGTTATCTGTACCAGTTATAACCATGGGGAATTTATACAGCAAGCTCTGGACAGTGTCATTGGGCAAAGTTGGCGGTATCTTGAAATAGTGATTATAGATAATGCTAGCAGCGACAGTTCGGCTGATCGGATCCGTGAATGGAGCCTACAAAACAAAGATAAATTGCCCATTCACTGTTGTTTCCATTCCAAGCCCCTTAACTATTGCCGATCCTTTAATCATGCCTTGACAATGGTTAAAGGTAAATATGTCATTGACCTTTCTGGGGACGATGTCCTCTTACCAGAACATATTTCTAGGGCAGTCCGTACCCTGGAGGTTCATAGGGAAAAAATTTATTTTTCCAATGCCCTTCTTGAACAGGTTGGGTCAGGATCTTTAATGGCTTTTTATCCGGTAGGAGCATCAGGGGAAACTGTAGAAAATGTTGCTTCAGGTAATGTTTATAAAGAGGTCGTGCAGCGGAACTTTTTATGCGCAACGACGATGGTTTTTCCGAGCGAGGTATTGCGTAAGGAAGGTGGTTATGATGAGACTTTGTCCTACGAGGATTTTGATATCATCGTCCGGTTGGCCAGGAACTATGATTTCGTATTCGATGATCACATTGGCGTTAAGAAAAGGATACTTAAAAGCTCCTTTTCGGCTCATCAATATCGGGTCAAAAAATCAGTAATGCTGCCATCCACGGTTAAAGTCTGTCGGAAGATCCAGCAGATGAATCGGTCCGAAGATGAAAATAAAGCTTTGGCTTCACGGATCATGTACGAGGTCAAACACGCTTTGGCCTCCGCTAATTTTGATGCTGCAGTCGGCCTTCTAGCTATTGCAGACGATTTGCGCATCTCAGGGCTAAAGTATAGGCTGTTTCGGCTTTGGGGAAAATTGAGGTTGGACTTGTCTTGGCTCTACCCATGGCTTCGAAAAATTAAGTAGTGCCTACCACCACCTCGAAGATATTCTCCCGATTAAAATATCTGGTTCCTATGTCCATGATATCCTCGGGAGTAAACGTTTTGACGAAATCCAGTTGTTCCTCATAAAATCTATAGTCTAAACCGTGTTGATGCACATTTTTAAACCTCGTCATCAAGTCAAAAGGAGAACTGAAGCTGGAGAGTAGATTGCCGATCATATAGTTTCGCACCACTTCCTGTTCGGACAGATCAATCGGTGTATTCTTGAGCGTATCGATCTCCTTATAAACCTCGTTGATGACTTCTTCAGAAAATCCTTGTTGGACATCCGCCATCACCATCCAATAATCAGAAAGATTCAAACTGCCGATAGAACTGTAAATTCCATAGGTATGACCCTTCTCCTCCCTGATGTTTTTAATCAACCTGCTTCCAAAATAACCACCCAAGATGGTATTGAAAACGGTCAAGGCCTGATAATCAGGGTGGCTTTTCGGGATCAAATGTTGACCCAAACGAATACTTGATTGGACTGATTTTTCATTGGGTTCAAAGATTCGTTTGTCTACAGGCTTCTCAAAAAATGGAAGAGGATCATCTCCCTGAACAACATGCAAATCTCTAAATAGTTCTTCGATTGCATCAAGATCTGATTCTTGCAAGTTTCCGGTAACGAAAATTTCTGGATTTACCAGAAAGCCATGGCGATAAAAGTGGTCAAGGTCTTCCCTGTTGATCCTCTTCACGTCGGCTTCTTCTGCAATGAAACCATAAGGGTGGTCTTTCCCAAACAATCCTTTTCTATACAATTGATTCGCCCTGGCACCGTTCTGCTCGCGGTTGAGTGAGATGGAAAGTTCTTTTTGGGATTTCCTTTTGGCCAACTCCTTTTCAGGAAAAATGGCTTCAGTAAAAAGAGAGCGAAACAGCGGGAGCACTTGGGAAAAGTGTTTCTTTGTGGTCAGAAGAGACAATCCGCTTTGTTCAAAGTTAGAAACTACGTCTACTTCTGAAGCATAGTGGTCGAAGAAATTGTCGATTTGTTCGGACTTCAACGATTTAGTTCCCTCCAACAGCATATGTAAAGTAAAAAATGGCACCAGTGCCTTGTCGGTCATCAACAATCCATTATTTGCTGCTGTGATTACCTCTATTTTAACAGCATCTATATGGGGAGTGTGAATAAAAAATAACGGTACACCATTGGTCAATACCCTCTTTATGGGCTTAACATGGGTAATTTTTTCGGGAATTTTGAATTCGGGGGCTCGAGATCTATCTAATGTCATTTTACAATATCGTATGCCAGAGAGAATCTCAGCGTTTCGGCCAAGGGATGGTTTTGCTGTTGAGGGACTAAATAAGAAAAGTCAAATCCCAATCGTTGTAAATCAAAACCTACTCCTAATGTGAAGTACTTTCTTCCTCCCTTATTGGGATTTTCGTAAAAATACCCCGTTCTCAAGGCAAATTTCTCATCGTACGAATACTCCACCCCAAAGGAAACCATAAGCTCCTGCATTTCTTCCTTAAATCCACCCGGTGCATCTGTAAATGATCCGAATATCCCGCTGATCAGTGGACGGTTGGGGTCTTTCCCTCCATTGGGCGCGATGACGAGGTTCCCGTTGGCATCCACCACTGGATTTCCATTGCTGTCCTTCAAATATATGGGAGTCGTCGGTACCAAGAGCTTATTAACATCTAAGGCGAAGGTAAGGCTGTTGAGTTCATCCAGCGGCAGCCTCAGGGCAGTTCCCAATCTGAGGTTGGTTGGGATGTAATCTTGGTCTTCAGGGCTGTTGTAGGTGATTTTGGGGCCGATATTCGAGATATTTGCTCCCCATGACCAATCTGCTTCATTTCCGGAAATAAGTACTTCCTGTGTATAGTACAAGCCGACATCAGTGCCTACGCTTATACCGGGCCTGCTTTCGTTCCCGTTTGAGCTACCCATATTTCCAGACAGGTTAGAATGGATAAACCTAGCGGAAATTCCCAAAGCGAGATTGTCAGACAGTTTTCTGGAGTAAGTGGCACCGATAGCTAGATCCCTTGGGGTGAATTCTCCCAAATCCTCCCCGTAAATGTCTGTCAAATGAATGGACCCCATATTGAAGTACCGTAGGTCAACACCAAAGGCAGAAACGTCATCAATTCGTTTATACCCTGACAAGTAGTTCAAAGACATGTCTGGAACGAGCTTGCCCAACCAAGGAGAATAGGATAGTGAGAATCCCAGATCACTTTCTATAAATGCGAGTTTTCCCGCATTCCAATGGGCAGAATTCGCATCAGGTGAAGTGGCTACCCCTACATCTCCCATCCCAGAGTGTCTGCTATCGGGAGCAAAGTTCAGAAAAGGCACTGCTGTAATGATCACCCTTCCCGTGCCGTCCTGTCCTGAAACGGTAGGTCCAGGAACCTGTGCTTGGATTGCATTGACGAAAAAGCCTGTGAGCAATAAAAAAATTAATCTTTTTGGAGTGTTGATCATCGCTTTCATTGTATAATTATTTTACCACTTTTATTGTCTGAGGAACCGTCCGCCTCCGATTTCAGCTCTAAAACGTAAAGATAAGTTCCTTTTGCCGGATATTTAGTTTTGCTTCGGATAAAAAACCAAGACAGATCATCCAGGATGGGGTCGGCTTTTGCAAAACGGCGAGACAGAGAAAATATTTCGCTACCGGATAAAGAATAAATGTTTAATTTCAATTCAAGGTTCTCCCCCTCTCGATTATGGCTTAACTGGAATTGGCTGAAACTTGAGCTGGGGTTAGGGTATACTAGATGGGTAAGTATTCTTATCTGCTCGCTATTGGAGACATAAATTTCCAGCGTCTGGTAGGACGAGTTGCCCTGATTATCAAAGGCTTCAAAGGTGATCGTATTGGCTCCTTCCCTCAACCCTCTGACGGGAAACTCCATAACCCCTTCGATATACGAACCATTCAATGCCTGGTAGTAGTCGCTTAGATTTATTTTTTCACCTTCGTTAACACGGATAGAAATGCCGCGTTCTTCTTCTGAATCGATTTGGATTCCACTGGGGTCTTGTAAAATGGCAGTCACCCATGCCATGGTGGAAGAAATACTGCTCCCTTTGTTGGGCGTGATTAGCGTTAGCTTTATGAGAGGACCTTCATTGTCAACCGGGGGCTGTTCCGCAATACCTCCAAGCTTGACCTTCTCTCCTGACCATGCTTCCTCAAGCGTTCCTTCCTCTTTGGCGAACAATCGCATCGTCCCGTTCCTTATGGCCAATTCCTCATTCTTTGGAAGGAAAAAATCCCCTTCAAAATAGCCCGCTACCACTTTTCCTCTCCCACGGTGGAGCACGTTGCCTTCATCCAGGAATTCAGTCGCCTGGCTTTCATCGCCAATGGTTTGCCTTAAAACAGGTCTGTCGGACAGGAGTACGTCAAAATCCCCATTAAAGGTGGTCAATGTAGCCCCTGTCATAGGGTCGGTTATCCTTCCATGGTAATGTATAAGACTTAAAGATCCTAAGGTATCTATTTGCCGGTCTTGATTCACATCAAGATACCCTTCTAGCTGAACCGTAAGCTCTGGCAGTGCAAATGACAGGGAAGGGTCGCCCAAAAGCGAAAAGTTTCTGTTCAAGGGGCCGTTTAAACTGTTGTTTTTGGTTCGTTTAAATATTTCTCCCAAGGGGAGGGCCTTCCCGTTTTCCTTCTCAAAAGCGTGCTGAATAAAAGCCTCGTTTAACGTAAAATTGACGTTGGAAAAGACAGGCCTTCCTGTGGTCAATAGGGCGATAGCTCCCCGTTTTTCTGCCACCAGCAACTCTTCCGCTCCAGAACGGAGCAGGGGACTGTCGTGGCGCCCAAATTCACAGGTGGCGGTGACGAAAACTGGGAGCCTGTCATTCTCCCTCCAGTTGTTCAGGTCGGAAACGGTGAATAGCTCCTCTGCCATGAGGGTTGTCTCGTTTCCATGGCCGATGTAGTTTACCAAAAGCAGGGAAGAGTCCATCTTCGTCTCGAAGATTGCCTTTTCGTTTGATGCTTTTTGGGTAGCTCCTGTCTTCGTTTGTTCAAAGCTATCTAAGTATAGTTTTTCAAGGATAAGTTGGGGCTGCTCTTGGGCCAATTGGCCGGCCAGAGATTCCGAATCATTCAGGTGGACGTTGTTGTCCCCATCGTCCGCTACAAAAAGCACTCTTCTCTTCCAATCTCCGAAGTTAGTGGAAGGAGAGCTGTATTGAATTATTTTGTCAACAACACTACGGGCCTCATGGAGACTGATAACAGGAAGTCTCCCAATCCCTATGTCCAAAGTATGGTCCCCCTCGGCTGTTTCCTCCCAATCCCCTTCGCCAAATTCCATAAAACCATAATAATCATCAGAACTGTAAGTCGTGAGCGGGTTTAGACTGCTGCGGGAACTGTAGGTTGGAACAAGATTGGGCCTGCCACTCAGTTTGTTTTTGTAGTCAAATGTCCCTTTGCCAAACAGCAAAGCATTCTTCAATTTTTTGCCCTGATGGAAATGAAAGGCTAGAAAATCCCTTATTGCGGTAACATCCGGGTTTCCATACCCAAACGATACGTAAATTTCCTCAGGGGTAACTACCTGACAGCTGATGCCTGTGCTGTTCTTATAGTTTGCCAGCCGCTCTGCTTCGGATAGGAGCAAGGGGTGGGCAACAATGATTAAGTCGGTATAATGTGGATTGAGCCTCAATTCCAAACTTACTGGTTCAAACGCGGTTAAAACCTCGACATCCTGCGGTTGGAATATTGCTATTTTACGGGCGTTTGATTGGATGGACTCCACTGAAGAAATGTCTTTCACTTCAAAAAAGCTGCTAATGTCCCAAGCAACATGGGCTGGTTGGGTCTTTAATTTAAGGGGCTTGACATTGAAGTTATAATAGATGCCAGCACCGATCTCGGAGGATGAAAAAGGGAATCCAAGTAGAAAATAATCCAGGTAGCCAGTGCCATTTCTATCGGCACTTTTATAGTGAAACTGAACTTGTATGCTGCCATTTTCCGAAGGGTTTTCCAAAAAACCTCCGATTTCCGCCGTTTGCCCCTTGATCCCATACGTGCTGTTGGTGATAGATGGGAGGTTGAACGTATCCACGAGTTTTTGATTAAATGATAGCTCCATCGCGCTGGCGGTGAGCGATTGGGCCATTACTTTTCCCTGAAAATACACGGGAAGATTTAAAGGAACCTTTTCATCGTAATTCAGAATGACCGTTTCACCATCAAAAACCCTTTCACCATACCAGTCCCTGCCGGAAGAAAGAAGGTTGTACTTCGAGTTTTTATAGTGAGTGACCTTGTAAATTAAGCTTTCTGTTCCATCTTCTGACAGGGGTTTGGTAATTTCAGGAATCCCGATGGATGACGACCGTTTGGTCTGTATCAAATAATGCAAAGTATCCGTGTAGTGGTGGCTTTGGTAAACGGCAGCACCATCTTTAATCTGAATTTGGGGGGCGGCGGATAGATAAAAAAACAATTCCCCGTTGATTTCCTTTGTAGGAACTTCTTTTAACCGAAAGCTGCTGCTGTCAAGCTGTTGGGGAAGCATCCCAGGATAGCCAAATACGGAAAGTTCAGAGACGGAGCCCGCTCCCAGTTTGGCGGCTTGTGAGGCGGAAATTTTGTAAACGCCATCTTTCGTGACGGGAAATTTGAAATAGGCATCTTGAGCGACCAAATCGGTTAAGCTGGTAGATGCCAACAATAGGAATATCGGCAATAATTTAAATGAGCTTTTGATCTTGAGCATTCCGGTTTTCCAGATTTTCAACTACGGATAAACCCACATAGGAAATAATGGCTAAAGGTACCCCTGCAATTCCCAGCCACAGCACGCACACCAGTGAGATGGCCAAGGTTAAATACCGGTACTTGTTATCTTTGAAACTAAAGTTTTTAAACTTCAAGGCAATCAAGGGCAATTCTGCCGTCATCAGGACGGCGAAGAAGGATGAAAATGCGAGTAAAAACCAGCCGTTCGCAAGTAGGCTTTCGGCCCAAATGAATTTTTCGGCCATAAAGGGAAGGGTTGAAATCAGAAGGCCATTGGCAGGTGTAGGAACGCCGATAAACCTGTCGGACTGCCGGGTATCAATATTGAATTTGGCGAGGCGGATGGCTGATTGGGTCCCGATAAAGAATGCAAGAAAAGGCAAGTATGTCCCAGGGAAAATATCCTGAAGCAGGGTAAAAACAATAAAAGCGGGCAGTACCCCAAATGTGACCAGATCGGCCAACGAGTCCAACTGTTTGCCGATTTCGCTGTAGGCATTCAACAATCGGGCGACAAATCCGTCCAAGAAGTCTAATAGGGCCGCTGCAAAGATGAAATAGGCCCCGTAAAACAAGTTTCCGCCCAGAACATTGTAGATCCCTGCCATGCCGCAAATCAGGTTGAGACAAGTCAGGAAATTGGGAATGTGTTTAACCATATTCAATATCCCGTGCGTTGTCCCACAAAGGGGTTGTTTACTTTTTCGTGTCCAATAGTAGTTGCCGGTCCGTGCCCCGGATACACCGTCACGTCCTCCGGCAAAGCAAAAAGCTTCGTCTTAATAGCATCTAATAGCGTGTCGTGATCACCGCCGGGCAAATCCGTCCTGCCAATGCTCCCTTGGAACAACGTGTCCCCTCCTATACATAACTTGCTTGGTGCGTGGTAAAACACCAAATGGCCGGGCGCATGGCCTGGTACTAAGATAGGTTTGAGGCTGGTGTTCCCAAACTGAACCGGTTCACCCTCTTTGATGTAATGGTTGGCATGGCTTTCTTGGTATTGTGGGAAGCCATAATTGGAAGCATATGTGGATACTGCCCGTAAAACAGGCTCTTCTCCCTGGTGAAACCAAAGCGGGATATCGTAGGTGTTGATGACAAATGTATTGCCCAATACATGGTCGATGTGACAATGGGTATTGAGAAGTTTAACGGGAGTTAATTGATTGATTTTGATAAAATCAAATAATTCAGCTTTTTCATCCTTATCATAACATCCAGGATCGATAATGACGGCCTCCAACGTGTCGTCATAAAGGACATAGGTGTTTTCGGCAAAAGGATTAAAAGTGAAGGATTTAATTTGCAACATTTCGAATCATTTTTAAATTACCTTCAAAATAACAAAGAAAGATTTAATTTTGGCTATGGATGTTGATTTTTTACTCGTAGGACAAGGGCTAGCCGGTACTGCGCTTTCTTATCGGTTGATAAATTCTGGAAAATCTGTCCACGTTATTGATCAGGCCGCAAATAACAATTGCAGTAGAATAGCGGCCGGACTCTACAATCCGATAACTGGGAGGAAAATGGTGAAAACATGGTTTGCTGATCTTCTGTTTCCTGAGATAGAACCCTTTTATCGTGGCCTGGAAGAGTTTCTAGGGAGTAAATTTCTATACAGCCGCTCCACCTATCGTCCCTTTATTTCCATAGAAGAGCAGAATGAATGGATGGGCCGTAGCGGGGAAGAAGAATTTAGCCGCTTTATCAAGAGGGTTGTAACTAAGCCACAATATAAAGAAGTCAATGATCCCTACGGTGGATTGCTTCTGAACCAAACCGGCTATCTTGATCTGAATACGATGATGGATGCCTACACATTATGGCTTAAAGAAAATGGTCGGCTTACTGAGGAAATATTTGATGAAACCCAATTAACTGTCACTTCAAAAGGCATAAGCTATAAAAACATAAAGGCAAACGCTATAATATATGCCAATGGATTAGGGGCTAGGAGTAGCCGTTTTTTTCAGTGGGTTCCTCTTATACCCAATAAAGGGGAAATCTTAGTGATCGATCAAGATTTTTCGCCTGAAGAAATTATCAATAGAGGAGTGTTTAGGATTACACTGCCTGATAAAACCAAAAAGGTGGGGTCAACTTATAATCCGAGAGAAGTAAACACAGGCCCGACCCAAGCCGCTAAAGACGAACTTATCGAAAAGCTGGAGAAATTGATCAGTTTGCCTGTCAAAAATATAGTGGAACATAAAACAGGTGTCCGACCTACGACCGGTGACAGAAAGCCTATATTGGGAAAACATCCGGATCATGAGAACGTTTATATGTTCAATGGATTTGGAGCAAAAGGAGTATCTCTCGTTCCCTACTTCAGTGGCATCATGTTGGATTTGTTGTTTTATAAAAAGGAACCGCCAAAGGAATCAAACATAAGTCGTTTTTTTAAGTATATTTAAAACGTAGATGAAAGAAAACAAATGATGTTAAAGATACGCTTTCTTTTTTGGGCTCTTGTTTTAATAAGTCTGCCTGGCAATGTGGCAGCGCAGTTTGACCAAGAGAGATTTGGTAAAAATAGAATCCAGCACAAAAATATGGATTGGTATTATTTCAGCTCCAACAACTTTGAGGTGTATTATTATGATGGAGGCCAGAATAATGCCCGGATGGCAATAGACTATTTGGAAAGTGAGTTTGACCGAATTACACAGTTGATCGGATTTGTCGCCTATACCAAACCGAAAATTTTTATTTATAATTCCAGGCAAGAACTCTTACAGAGCAACCTAAACCTCAACAAAGATGATTATACAGTAGACGGGCAGACCTATTTTTCCAAGCTGTTGGCAGAGGTTCCTTTTACAGGTTCTTGGGAGTCTTTTAAACAAGAATTGGTCTATGGTACCTCCAAGGCAATCATAGAAGAAATGCTCTACGGGTCAAGTATCTCCGACGCATTCCAGTCTAATTTGATCAATAGCTTTCCTTCATGGTATATAGACGGGGTGGCCCGTTATTTGGCATCTGGATGGAGCTCGGAAATGGACGACTTCGTAAGGCATTATTTGAACGAGAATGATAAACCCAAACTTCATAGGCTCGAACAGGGGGAAGCTGGCTTGGTGGGACAGTCCATCTGGAATTTTATTGTGGAGAGATATGGCAGGCGATATATTTCCAGTATTCTCAATTTGAGCCGTATTAATAGGAATGAAGAAAACAGCATTGCCAATACCATAGGTGTTAGTTACAAGAATTTTTCTGACCAATGGAGGCAGTATTATGTAGATTTGAATAAACCTGTGCTGGCGAATTATAAGGCTATCAAGGAAGAAAATGTGATTGCCGGCTCTTCCCAAAGACGGGCAGGGAGGATTGTAGACGTCAGGTTCAGCCCGGACGCTAAAAATCTCGCTTACGTCATCAGTAATGAGGGGAATTATAAAGTCATCGTTAGAGAATTGGCCACGGGGAGCGAGCGGATCCTATTTAAAGGCGGATATGCAGCAGATGATCAAAGGCCTGATTTTTCTTCCCCGATTATTGCCTGGAAGGACACCTTAAACCTAGGCCTTGCAACTTTCAGACGGGGAGTGACTACTTTGCGGCTTCGCGCCATTGACGACAGTAGCCAGGACAAAATTTTCCTCAGGAATATTACCCAGATATTGGATATGGATTTTTCCCCCAGTGGAAGAAATATTGTGATGTCAGTAATCTCGGGAGGGAAGTCGGATATTTACACCTTAAATATGAGAGGACAGGGAAGAAGGCTCACCAACGATGCCTTTGACGACATTACTCCGGTCTTCCTCAATGATTCCACCATCATTTATTCCTCCAATTTTACGGATCTGCCCGACAGCGTGTTGACCCGCACGCCTGACGTAAACCAATTGCCGGATTACTTTAACTTATTTATGCTAGAAGTTGGGGATTCCATTGTCTCCAAAAGGCTCACCAATATCGACAACAAAAATTATAGGGCTAGGGTGTTGAACAAAAGCACCATTTTGCATCTCAGTGAACAAAGTGGAATAACCAATATCATGCGTTACGGGCTAGGAAACACCGTGTCTAGCCAAGTGTCCGCCATCAACAAGAATATTGAGACCTTCGACTATTCACTGGTGTCCAATCAAATAGCCTATGCGGTGCGGGATGGCTTGCAAAGTAAGCTGGTGCTCGAGCCGTTCTCCAATCTTGATCAGTTTACCACCAGCACGCCAAGAATCCAGATCCGGCAGGCCAAGATGCTGAGTGAAAGATTGATGTCGCGGAGACTTCAGGAGGATTCCCAAGATTCTACAGTTAACCAACGTAGAGGCAGAAACCCTGCACAGGGGACTCCCCCGGCCATTAATCCTGAAGATTTGATGATAGAACAAGCTCCATCTCCTTCAGCAATAGACACGATCCCAAAACCCGGGGATCTCACGGGTGCCATCAACATGGACAGGCTAAGGTTTGAGAGAAGAGGAGGGATTGATACCGAAAACTATACATTTGATACCATACCTCCGGTTGAGGTCCGACCGAATCTTGCTACTACCCAAGATCGGGAAAGTCTATTGGATGCTTTCAGGAAACAAAGCATGGTAAAAAGGGTAACGGGTCCAAGACAATATGTCCCTCAATTTATAGCCAGTAGTTTAAATACGTCTTTCGTAGTTGATCCTTTAAGAGGTTTTGGGATTAGCCTGAATGCAAAAATGGCTGACTTGTTGGACAACCACGCGTTTACCGGGGGCATCATGACCACACTCGATTTCAAATCAGGAAGTGACATATTTTTTGAATACGAATATCTTACTAATCGATTGGATTTCAGGGGAAGATTCGATAGGAAGTCGCTCCTTAGGGAAGAAGGTGATTTGACCTTCCAGAAATATACCCTGACCAAAACCGAACTGGGAGTGTCCTATCCCTTATCTGTCAATACGCGTGTGAGTGTAAGTCCCTTCTTGGCAAAAACCCAATATTTCAATTTGAATCCAGATTCTATTCTCCGAGGTGAAGAAGGTCCCAGCAACCAGCTGGACGTCAATTATGCGGGGGGAAGGGCTGAAATCGTCATTGATAAAACTCATCTTTTGGGGCTATATATGCAACAAGGTTTTAAGGGGAAAGCGGGATATGTTCACTATCAGGGCTTAAATAGATCAGAAAGGAGTTTTAGCAATGTGTACCTTGATATAAGAAATTACCAAAAAATCAGCAAAAACATCACTTTCGCTACTAAGCTGTTTGCAGGCACTTTTTTCGGGAAAAATCCCCAAAGCTATCTTGTTGGAGGGATGAACAATTGGCTGTTTAACCAATTTCATAGGCCTCCAACCGACCGACCTGAAGCCTCCCCGGTTCGCAATGCGGAAGGGGTCGAAAATTCTAATCTTCTTTTTGCGGAGTTTGTGGATTTGCGGGGTTATGATTACGACGAAATCCGTGGAAGCAATGTCATCACATTCTCGGCCGAATTGCGAATCCCGATATTCTCTTATCTATCAAGGGGGAATATTGCCTCCAATTTTATAAAAAATTTCCAGTTAGTAGCCTTCTATGATGCAGGTTCTTCTTGGACCGATGCGGCTCCTTGGGAAAGGGTTAATGATCAAAATACCGAAGTAATAGATACGGAAGGTTCTCCTTTCGAGATCACTTTAAATAATTTTAATAACCCTTGGTTACAAAGTTACGGAGCAGGGCTGCGTACTGTGCTCCTTAACTATTATGTAAAATTTGACGCAGCCCGTCCCATAAGGGACTATACGGTAGAGAAGCCCAGGTTTTACGTTACCTTAGGCTACAATTTCTAAAACGAATTTTTTCCACTAAATAAACAATATGATTAAATCCATGACAGGCTATGGTATCGCCAATTTCGATAATGAATCGATAACCATAAACGTTGAAGTAAAAACGCTAAACTCAAAATTTTTGGATTTATCCATAAGGAGTTCACGACAGTTTTCAGACAAAGAAATAGAAATAAGAAATCTGGTTACTGAAAAACTGGAGAGAGGAAAAGTCAATGTGTCCATTGATTACCACACCAAGGCCACTAACGAATTACCCATAACCATCAACGAAGACCTATTTGTGTCATTTTATGAAAAGTACAGTGCACTTGCTCACCGAGTAGGTGCTGATACCAATGATGTTTTTAAATTAGCTCTACAGTCTCCTAACGTTTCCAGTCCTAATACAGAAGCTGTGAGAGGTCAGGAAGATTGGGGGATTATCAGGGAAGTTCTGGTGGAGGCCATTGACAATTGCGATCAGTTTAGACAGGATGAAGGAAATACTCTTTACCATAGGTTTGAAGAGAACATCAAAGTGTTGGAAGATGGGCTAGAACAGGTAAAATTGGAAGAGCCTAGAAGGAGGGAAAGAATTCAAGGAAAAATTCGCGGGAATTTTTCGGAGTGGCTAGAAGAAAACTCTTTTGACCACAACAGGTTCGAACAGGAGTTGATTTATTATTTTGAGAAAGTCGATATCACGGAGGAGATCGTTAGGCTCGGGACTCACATAGATTATTTTAAATTAAACCTTTCTACCGGCAAGGGCCAGGGTAAAAAGCTGGGTTTTATCAGCCAAGAACTGGGGAGGGAGATTAATACTATAGGATCCAAGGCCAATGATGCCGTGATCCAACGTCATGTGATCATGATGAAGGACGAGCTGGAAAAGATCAAGGAACAAGCGTTAAATATTCTCTAGAAGGATCTTTCATACTTCAAAATTGCCAAGACCTTTTCCGGCGATTTTGGAGTAGGTAGTTCACCTCTACACATCGTCGAGTTCAATCCATACCGGAGCGTGGTCACTACTCTTTTCCCATCCTCTTACATGTCCGTCTACACCTGCGTTGGAGAGACGGGCCTCGAGGTGGGGACTTAGTAGAAAATGATCAATCCGAAGACCGGCATTCCTGCCATAGGCATTGCGGAAGTAGTCCCAAAAGGTGTAGATGGTTTCGGTGGGATAAAGTTTCCGGATTGCATCTGTCCATCCCTGCGCCACTAGATTATGGAAAGCTGCACGAACCTCAGGGCGGAATAGGGCATCTTTAACCCAGCGCTCCGGTTTATATACGTCTAGATCCGTCGGCATCACGTTATAATCCCCTACCATCACTATGGGGATGTCGGCCTCCAAAAGCTCAGCTGCATGTGCGGTAAGCCTGCTGAACCACTCCATTTTATAGTCAAACTTAGGGCCTGGAGAAGGATTTCCGTTAGGTAAATAAAGGCAGCAAATCAGCACATCGTGGACAATTGCTTCGATGTATCGACTATGCATATCTTCGGGATTACCAGGCAAGAATCTACGAACTTCCTGTATTTCTGAATTTTTCGCAAGTATGGCAACTCCATTCCAGCTCTTTTGCCCCTCCCACATGGCCTGGTATCCAGCGTCCTTGATGGCCTTTTCGGGAAATTTTTCCTGTGGGGCTTTTAATTCTTGAAGACAGACAATGTCGGGAGCAGCTTCATCCAGCCAGCGTAATAATACGGGCAATCTGCCATTGACACCATTCACGTTGTAGGTAGCTATTTTCATTTTCTGCGGAATTGTTGACTTTACTTTTATTTATAGAAAGTTATCAATAAAGCTGCCATAAGAGCGAAAAAACTATTTTGTTTATGGGACGTCCGGTCAATTTCAGGAGCTTAAAAGTTTCGTTTTCTCCAGGGCTACGGATATCAGATAACAAGTCTACGTTTTTGAGACACGTAGTAATCCTATATCAACCGAGCTGAATATGTGTTATAAGTATTAGATTGTAGACTAATGTAACTGTTATTTATTGTAGAGATTAGTGACAGTATTTTTTCTACATAGGTAAGTAGCGAAAGGTGTCGGAAACAATATAGTTAAATATTGAAATAAGGGGATAAACCCAATCTATACGATAGCGTATAAAAGCGACGAAATTACTGCGTCTATCTCAACTTATCAATGTAAAATAATACCTGGAGGACGACGGGTCTATTCATTTAAATAACTATATATGCTTATTCTGCGCCCTTACAAAATATATTGTTTTATCATTGATTTTTGATTAGTTTTGAAAACAAGTGATTCTTGCGTACTTTAGTATTTGAATTAAATCTATTAACTCGATGGAAAAAAATAATATTGCCGAAACCCTTAAGGAAGCGATCAGTTACCTTAAAGATAATAAGGTCTCTTATGAAGACGAACAAGGAAATGTCTATACCTTAGAACAAGCTAAGAGAGAAAAGATATTTGTAAGGCTTATTGACGGTAAATCCAAAGGCGAAGAAATACTCTCTGATTTAGGGCTTGATATCACTCAGAGTTCAGTTAGAAACCTGTTATCAGAACTCGCCAGTTTAGTTGGAGGTAAAGGCTCGTCAGCGCCATCATCCAGAACTTCTAAAAGACTTTCGGAAGACGAAAAAAGAAGTTTGGTGAATGAATTCAATGAGTCAGGAAGTAAAAACAAAAGAGAATTTACGAATAATAAGGGAGTAGGTTATCAGAGTTTCTTAAAATGGGAGAAGGAATTTTCTCAATCAAAATAGATCTCTTTTGTTGACAGCTAAGAGAACACTACTAGACCGGTAGTGTTTTTTTTATGTCAAAGAATTAAGATAATATTATTGAAATGGAAAATGTAGCAAAAGAGACTTTAAGAATTGGTATAGTGGGGTACGGTAATTTAGGCAAGGGAGCGGCATTGGCCATTCAGCAAAATCCAGACATGGAGCTGGTGGCTGTTTTTACCAGAAGATCTCCGAATAAATTTAACATCGATTCTAAAGTAATTTCTATTTCGGAGATAACGAGCTTT